>CAYZHY010000019.1:35641-42748 GCA_964477525.1 uncultured Geitlerinema sp.
ACCAAGACTCGATCGAACGGGATGTTCCCCAACCCGAACCCACCACAGATGCCAACTGCGTACCGTCTCATTGGTTTGGCTAAGACGAGGATTTTTTGTCTTCGGTGAACAATTTTTTCAACAATTTTCCCTGTATTAGCTTCGTTCTCGATTCTCAGGCAAGGATCGAAATAGCTAGCAACTATGCTGCCCAAAAGCTGGGATATTATAGCACAGATCGGTTGCTAGGCCAATCCATTTTTTCTTTGGTCGCCCCCTGCGATCGCGATCGATTCGCTCCCCTTCTCCCAGCGGAACCTACAGTTTCCTCCCCAGAAGAAACTGACTTTCCGGTGGTGGAGAGCGATACCAACATACGCGTTCTCAAAGCCGATGGTGCCACCATGTGGGTAAAAACGCGATGCCGTTGGCTGGCCGATCGCGATCGCGCTTTCCAACTTATGCTGGTTTGGGAAGAAATGGGCGATTGCCAACCAAGTTCTGGCGGCCAATGTCAGGTCATTCAAGAACTTGCCGACGCTTTGCCGGTTTGTATTAGTTATGTGGATGCCCAGCAACAATATCGCTATGCTAACAAAACCTACGAACGTTGGTTTCAGGTTTCCCGGGAGGAAATTTACGGTCGGTATTTGCGCGAAATTATTGGTGAGGCGGCTTACGAAGAAGCTCTACCGTATGTAGAACGAGTACTGGCGGGAGAAGAAGTCTTTTATGAATGCCAACTTCCTTACCTAGTTTGTGGGGAACGCTACGTTCGTGGCATCCTGATTCCCAATTGGGGAGAAGATGGGAACGTAGAAGGATACTATGCCTTGGTGGAAGATATCACCCCGCAACAACAAGCTCAAGCCGAGTTACAAAAAAGCCAAAATCTGTTTCAACAGATAGCCGAAACCTCACCGGAGATTATCTATATTTTTGAGCTTTCCCAGGGGAATTGCGTATATACCAACCGCCAAATGGAAACCATCTTGGGATATTCGCCAGCAGAATTTTCTTCTCTGGGGATCCGGTTTTTTCGGGAAAAAATGCATCCCGACGATCGCATTTGTTGGCAAACATACTGCGATCGCTTTTGGCAGTTGGCAGATGGAGAAGTGGTGACCACCGAATTTCGCATCCAAACCACTACCGGTTCTATCCGTTGGTTGCGATCGCGAGAAATCATTTTCCAACGCAATTGCCAAGGGGAACCCCAGCAAATTTTAGGCGTTGCTGAAGATATCACCGTTTACAAGCTGCTGGGAATCCAGTTAAATCGGATATGGGAAGGCGAAAACCGCCTTCATGACATTTTAAATAGTACCTCCGATGGGATTGTTATTGTAAACCAGCAACGCCAAATTCGCTTTATCAATCCCGCCGCCCAAAACTTCTTTCAATTTTCCCTCGATAGCTTACCGGAGTGGGAATTTGGCTTGCCTCACTTAAACGGCGAAAGCGTGGAATTAGAAATTCAACAACCGGAAGGCGAAGTAAGATTCGGCGAAATGAAAATGATCCAAACTCACTGGCGTGGGGAACGGTTGTACGTGCTTTCCCTGCGGGATATTACCGAACGCCGACAAGCAGAAATCGCCTTACTCAGAAGCGAAGAACGTTTCCGGCAGCTAGCGGAAAACATCGAGGAAGTTTTTTGGCTTTTTTCTTGCCGGCAGGGGGATTTTCTCTATATTAGCCCGGCTTTTGAAGCGATTTGGCAGCAAACGCGCGATCGCGTGTATGTCAATATGGAATTTTTGGAAACCACCATCCACCCCGAAGACCGATGGATTTGGAAAAATGCCTGGCGAAAAAACTTACAGGGGGATACCAGTAGCTACGAATATCGAATTGTACGCCCAGGGGGTGAAATTCGCTGGATTTGTACCCGTGGGTTTCCCATTTTTGACAGCAACCAGCAAGTCTATCGTATCGCCGGAGTCAGCGAAGATATTAGCGATCGTAAGCAGAAAGAAGAAAAAATTCAAAAAAGTCAAAGAGAGCTGATTCTCAGCCAACAACGCTATCGTCTGGTTGGCCTCACCTCCGACTACAGCTACGCCGTACAACTGTGGGATGACGGTCGCATGTCTTTTGAATGGATGACCGATGCTTTTGTAAGCATTACTGGGTATTTACCCGATACTTTTTCCCACATAGACAATTGGTTGTTTGTTGTCCATTCCGAAGACCGCGATATAATTCGGCAACGCTTGCAAAGATTGCGATCGGGAAAATCCCACGTTAGCGAATATCGCATCATTACCAAAAACGGTCAAATCCGTTGGTTGCGTAATTACGAGCGTCCTGTTTTTAGCGCCAACTACTACAAAAGTAACTCTAAAGAAAACCTCCCGTTATTGGTTTATGGTGCTGCCCAAGATATTACCGCCCAAAAACAAGCGGAAGAATCCCTGAAAAGATTGCGCCGCCAAAACGAACTTATGCTAGAATCGGCAGGAGAAGGCATTTGTGGGTTTGACATCAAAGAACAAATTACGTTTGCCAACCCAGCCGCCGCCCGCATGTTGGGCTGTGAGGTGGCAGAAGTAATGGGGCTGACCCTATCGGATATTTTCGTTTCTCATTTTCAACCAACTCCCGGTCCTTCTGGCTGGCAAGTTTCTTTGGAAACGAAGGAAAACCAGTCCTTCTGTCCCATTGGCGCTGCCGAAGCCGTATTTCGCCGTCGAGATGGTTCTTATTTTCCTGTAGATTGCGTGTACAATCCCATGTACGAACAAGGGGTTTGTGTGGGTGGCGTACTAACTTTTAAGGATATCACCGAACGCAAAGCCATAGAACGCATGAAAAACGAGTTCATCTCGATTGTCAGTCACGAATTGCGAACGCCGCTGACCTCCATGCGCGGGGCTTTGGGATTGCTTTCCACAGGCAAGTTAGGTGATTTATCGGCGAAAGGATACCAGATGGTGGATATTGCGTTACGCAATACCGAACGTTTGACGCGCTTGATTAACGATCTTTTAGACGTTCAACGCCTAGAATCCGGTCGCGTACGGGTCAAGGCAAGTTCTTTTGCGGTTACTGATT
This sequence comes from uncultured Geitlerinema sp., assembly GCA_964477525.1. GTDB lineage: Bacteria > Cyanobacteriota > Cyanobacteriia > Cyanobacteriales > PCC-9228 > PCC-9228. Next base: position 38,678 of record CAYZHY010000019.1, read on the forward strand.
TGCTCAAGCAAGCTACCGATACCATGTGCAGTATGGCAGACAAGGCTGGAGTGAAGCTAGAAATCACCTCCACTGACGAAATTTGGATGGAGGCTGATTTTGACCTTTTGCAGCAGGTGCTGACCAATTTACTCAACAACGCCATGAAATTTTCCCAAGCCGGGGATAAGATTGGGTTGAGATACCAGCGAACCAACGATGCCCATGCCGATGGTAACGGGGAGGTAGATGCGATTTGTTTTCAAGTACAAGACGAAGGTCCAGGAATTCCTACCGAGAAGTTAGAAAATATTTTTGAACCGTTTCAACAGGTAGATGCTTCCGATTCCCGGGAAAAAGGGGGTACGGGGTTGGGATTGACTATTTGCCGGCAAATTGTTACTGCCCACGGAGGGCGTATTTGGGTAGAAAGTGCCCTTGGCGAAGGTAGTACGTTTTCTTTTATCGTACCAATACGATCGCATTCCAACGAACAAACGGATGGTAGGTAGCAGGACGCAGATGGCGGCGGAAGAAATTCGTATTTTTGGTACGGTACAAGGGGTGGGTTTTCGCCCGACGGTTTATCGTTTTGCCAAAGCTTGTGCGTTGACGGGGCAAGTGTGGAACGATGGCAGCGGTGTGGTGATTCGGGTACGGGGAACCCAGGCGAATATCGATCGCTTTTTGCAGCAGTTACAATGGCAAGCGCCCCCTTTGGCAAAAATTGACCGCATTCACCGCCAACCGGATACCAGCAATAGGGAGTTTAATGATTTTACCATTGCCGATAGCCAAACCACGAGTGTAGGAACGGCGAACGGTGAGCGGCGTCGAACTGCGATTTCGGTGGATGCTGCCACCTGCGATGCTTGTTTGCGGGAAACCTTCAACCCCAACAGCCGTTGGTATCGCTATCCGTTTACCAATTGTACCCACTGCGGACCGCGACTGAGTATTGTTAAAGGCATTCCCTACGATCGCGCCAATACCAGTATGGCAGTTTTTCCCATGTGTGGGAACTGCTACCGGGAATACCACGATGTGGAAAATCGTCGTTTCCACGCCCAACCCATTGCCTGCCCGGTATGTGGACCGCAAATTTGGTTGGAAAATACCCAAGGAGAAATTATATTTGATGAGGCGATAGCCACTACCATCCGCTTTATCCAACAGGGATACATTGTGGCGATGAAAGGGTTGGGGGGATTTCACCTGGCTGCCGATGCCACCAACGAAAAGGCCGTACAAACGCTGCGACAGCGCAAAAAACGCGATCGCAAACCATTTGCTCTCATGGTACGGGATTTGCAGGTGCTTGCCAACTATTGTAGCATTTCTGCTGGCGAAAAAGAATTGTTGCAAAGTCCGGCAGCGCCTATTGTGTTGCTAGCAGCCAACGGAGACTATCGAGTTGCCCCATCGGTAGCCCCCGGGCAAAATAGATTGGGGATGATGCTGCCCTATACGCCGCTACACCATCTTATTTGGTCTTCTCTGGAGATGCCAGTGGTTCTCACTAGTGGCAATATCTCTTCCGAACCCCAATGTATAGACAATCGAGAAGCCAGGGAGAAATTAAGTTCGCAAGCGGATTTTTTCTTACTACATAACCGCGATATTGTCAACCGGGTAGACGATTCCGTGGTGCGGGTTTTCCAAGATACCCCCATGGTATTGCGACGCGCCCGTGGCTATGCCCCCAGCCCCATTTCCCTGCCGCCGGGATTTGCAGATGTGCCGCCGTTGCTGGCGATGGGGGGCGAGTTGAAAAGTACGTTTTGTTTGGTGGATGGCGGAAAAGCAATTTTATCCCAACATTTGGGAGATTTGGAAAATGCGGCTGCTTGGCAGGCATACCGGGATACATTACAACTGTACTTGGAACTGTTTCGCTGTCAACCCCAAGCGATCGCGATTGACGAACATCCGGAATATTTAGCCAGCAAATGGGGGCGCGATTGGGCAGCGGAGAATGCATTGCCTTTATATACCATCCAACACCACCACGCCCATATTGGGGCGGTGATGGCAGAAAACAATTTGCCAGTGGATACGCAGCCGGTGTTGGGGGTGGCTTTAGATGGGTTGGGATACGGCAGCGACGGTACGTTTTGGGGCGGTGAATTTTTGCTGGCGGATTATCGCGGATTTCAACGGTTGGCTTCGGTGCCGGCGGTTCCCATGTTGGGAGGGGCAAAGGCAATGGAACAGCCCTGGCGCAATACCTATGCCCATTTGCGAAGCATTTTTGATTGGGAAACCTTGGAAAGTTCCTACGGGGATTTGGAGATAGTGCAATTTTTGGGCAGCCAACCCCGACAACTTTTAGACCAAATGGCAGCAAAAGGTATTAATTCGCCGTTGGCTTCTTCGGCGGGGCGTTTGTTTGATGCGGTGGCGGCGGCTATCGGTATTTGTCGGGATGAATGTCATTACGAAGGGCAAGCAGCGGTGGAAATGGAAGCCTGTATCGATGGCAAAAGTTGGGATTGGGCGCAGGAAACGGGTGGCTATGGGTTTGATTGGTATACAATAGATGGCAATACAACGCGATGGGTTTTGGATACGAAGCCTATGTGGTGGGATTTGCTGGCGGATTGCCAAAGGGGAATTTCTCCAGCGGCGATCGCGGCTAAATTTCATGTAGGATTGGGAAATGCGATCGTTGATCGAATTCGACAATTACGCGATCGCTATACCTTCTCCCAAGTAGCGCTATCGGGTGGAACCTGGCAAAACCAACGGCTGCTAGCGTACGTTTGCCAGCAGTTACAGGCATGGGATATTTCCGTATTAACCCACAGCCAAGTACCGCCCAACGACGGTGGTTTGTCTTTGGGGCAAGCCGCCATCTTAGCCGCGCGCTGGCAACATTAAAAATTATTGCATTTTCTAATATTTTCCATCACAAGTAGTATCGTAGATACTCATGTAGTGTGAGAGCCATCTCCTAGAGAGCATGTCACAAGAGAAATCAACGGTCGTTATTACAGGTGCTTCTTCCGGAGTCGGTTTGCAAGCCGCCAAAGCCCTGGCGAACCACCGAGACTGGTATGTGGTCATGGCTTGCCGCAATTTAGAAAAAGCGGAACAAGCCGCCCAAGACGTGGGGATGCCTGTTGGTAGCTATACCATTCTTCCCCTAGACCTAGCCTCCCTCAAAAGCGTTCGTCAATTTGTCACCAAATTTCGCGAAACGGGCAAATCCCTGGATGCTTTGGTCTGCAACGCTGCGGTTTACATGCCTTTGCTAAAACAACCGCTACGCAGCGAAGATGGTTACGAACTAACCGTCGCCACCAACCATTTAGGTCATTTCCTGCTGTGCAATTTAATGCTAGAGGATATGAAACATTCTCCCAACCCCGAACCCCGGTTGGTGATTTTAGGCACGGTTACCGCCAACCCCAAAGAATTGGGCGGCAAAATTCCCGTTCCTGCCCCACCAGATTTAGGAGATTTACAAGGTTTGGAACAAGGCTTCAAAGAGCCAGTTTCCATGATTAACGGCAAGCCCTTCAAACCCGGCAAAGCTTACAAAGATAGCAAGCTGTGCAACGTACTGACCATGAAAGAGTTGCACCGACGCTACCACGATGCTACCGGTATTGTCTTTTCTTCCTTGTATCCCGGCTGCGTCGCCGAAAGCCCCTTGTTCCGCAATCACTTCTCTTTGTTCCAGAAAATTTTCCCCTGGTTCCAGAAAAATATTACTGGGGGCTACGTTTCGGAAGAGTTAGCAGGAGAACGGGTAGCTGCCGTGGTTGCTGACCCCGAGTACAACCAATCCGGTGCCTACTGGAGTTGGGGCAACCGCCAGAAAAAAGGTCGCCAGTCCTTCGAACAGGAACTCTCTGACGAAGCCAATGACAATCGCAAAGCAGAACGTCTCTGGGATTTAAGTTACAAGTTGGTCGGTTTGGCGTGAGTTTTGGAGGCGTGGCAACACCCTTCAGTAATTTTGGGGCAAGTGGGGGTGTGGGAGTCTTGCAGAAACCAGCTACAAGCATATCTTCCCCCTCTTCCCACTCCTCCCCCTCTTCCCACTCCTCCCCCTCCTCCCCCTCCTCCCCCCCCCCCCCCCCCCCC
>CAYZHY010000020.1:0-6893 GCA_964477525.1 uncultured Geitlerinema sp.
CGTTGTAGAATTTCTCGTATTGGGTGGCATTGTTTTAGCCTTTGTCATGCCGCTTTTTTATGAAATCTTTCCTGCAAATAACAATTCCGAATCCCAGGAAATTTCTTCGCTTCTTTTCTCCCAAAACGACTTTAAGTAGGATGGTTAGAATTTGTATTGTTTACGTCGTTGTGGTCGTTGTGGTTATTGAGAATCCTCTGCGCGCCTTCATCTTTTGCTAAAATATTACCCGTGCGATCGAACAAAATCGTACCAAGATCGGGAGAAGCATCGGCATATTTTTGCACGTATGCCACCGACTTGGCAGTAATTTTCGCCGCCAGCATTACCATCACCGTATCGGCAAGCTTGCGTTTTGCCAGTTCCTTATAGGCTGCCGCCGCCGTTTGCGACTGCAACACCGCCTTCACCGCATCCAAATCGCCACCCGCTTCCACCACCGTAGCCGCCAAAACTTCCAACTTCCCATCTGCCACGTGGCTAGACGTATTAAAAATGCCGCCGCCGAGTTTCGCTAACTTCCCGTGATAGCCAATTAACAGCACAGATTCCGCCTGCCGCAACCCCGCTTCCACCAACAAAGCACCCAACCAGTTTCCAGTTTGCACCATCGCTTCCTGGGAAATCCCCAAATTAGAACTCACCTGCATGCCATTGCTGCCAATACAAAAAGCCAAATGGTGAGTCGTTTTGATTGTTTCTTGCAAATGCTGGCGAAAATCTTGCAAACGGTCTTCTGCGGAAAGGGGTTGGGAAATGCCACTAGTTCCCAACAGCGACAATCCTTCTAAAATACCAAATGCCTGGTTGGAAGTTCGCGTTGCCAGTTGTCGCCCTTCCGGTAAAATAATTCGTATAACGGCGGTTTTGTCGTCGGGAATCAAAGGCAGAATATTGGCATCGAAGATATCCCTAGCGTAGCGATAAATAGCGGCTTTGCCAGTACTGGTTTTGCCGATACCTTCCCCACCTTCCAGAATCATAGGCTTGTTGCTTCTGGATTGCAATTGGACCCAAGCCCAAATGGGAGTATTTCTCGTTAAATCTAAATTGTCTCCTGGGTCGCTGCGGGTAACGGCTAAAGCGGTATCGGCATCGAGTTTGGCTACCTGTTCGATGGGAATTTCGGCGGTATCTGGCAGGATGTTGGTGGAAACAGATGCGGGAGGTTCTGCCATAGCGGGATTTTTACAGCAGAGAATGGCTGCTTTGGCGGCAGCAACGGCAAAAACGGGAAGGGTGTAACCAGTTTGAACCATAGGGATGTGATACCAAATCCGACACGTAAAAACTACATTTTACTTAGAAGAGGGGGAAGAGGGGGAAGAGGGGGAAGATTTTTCGGGTCTTCGCAGTACGAATGACCTATGAATTTATTCTGTTGAACGACAAAATGACTGGCAAAACGATCGCAGTTGCGATAAATTAGATGTTTTTCGGGGATAGGCGATTTTTGGTCTTTGAATTGCCCATAAATCGATACCCATTTCCAGGGCAACGGCTTGTTTGACATCAAAACCACCGGCTTGACCGCTGGCTTTGGTGATGACTGTATCGATGTTTAATTTTTGCCAAAGTTGGCGTTCCGGTTCTTTGGCGGCTGGGGTGCGTTGGAGAATGAGTTTTTCTGGATCGAAGCCAGAAGCGATCGCTTGTTCGCGAGAAAATTCGCTGGGCAAAATTCGCGCCCAAATTTGACAGTAGGACTGCCAAGGGACAAAATAGGGTAAGGCTTTTACACCTAAAGTTAGCAGAATTCGCCGATTTTGCAAGTTTTGACCATCCATCCACCTTGCGATTTCTTCCACGTTAGCAAAAACCGTGGTTGGCGGCGATTGTATGGAAATTTGCGGTCGTTCAAAGCGTAAATAAGGCAGTTGGGTGGCGATGGCGGATTGGGAGATTTCCGTGGCAAAGGGATGGGAAGCATCGACAATCCCTTGAATGGGATATTCGGCGATTAATTGCGAAATTTTTTCAGGAGTCATTTTGCCCACGCGAACTTCCCCAGGCAGGTCTTGATAGAGTTTGGCAGCACTCGGCGTGGTTACCGTCACCACCCAATGACAGCCAAGTTCGCTCAAAACGCCAGCTACATCTCGACTTTCACTTGTACCACCGATTAGCCATAGTGTCATAGTTGTTTTTTTGTTGGAGGAGTGGGAGGAGTGGGAGGAGTGGGAGGAGTGGGGGCATGGGGGCATGGGAAACACAAATAAATTTATTTCTTAAATCTAGCTATCTCCTAATTTCCTAATCTCCCAAACTCCCTATCTCCCAAGCTCCGACGCTCCCACGCACCCACGTTCCAAAGCTCACTTTTTGGGTCGAAAAATATGTTGGTGTTCCTCGTGGTACAGACGAGAACGAGATTCTGGACTACCAGCTAGGGCAGGACTTATGATGTAAAGAACTGTGCGTTTGAATTTTTGTTCGTGGGTGAGTGCTACCATCTCATCCAAACGTCCCAATTTTACATATTCATCATCCCAACCAACACGATATAAAAGGGCCATTGGCGTATTGGCGGGATAGTGTTCTAGCAATTTTTCTTGTGCTTGTTTGCAGTGGTGTGCGCTTAAATACAGACAGAGAGAGGCGCGGTGGGAAGCGAGGCTGGACAAATCTTCGTCGGTGGGAACGTTGGTTTGCCCTTGCATGCGGGTGAGGATAATGGTTTGCACCAGTTCGGGAACGGTGAGTTCTACTTGCAAGCGTGCGGCTGCTCCTTGAAAGGCACTGACCCCAGGAACGACTTCAAAGGGAATGTCTCGTTCTAGCAAATAGACGGTTAGTTCGTGCAAAGCACCGTACAAACTCGGGTCGCCGTCTTGCAAGCGAACTACCGTGTTGCCAGCTTGGGCGCGTTTGGCTACCAAAGGCAACCAGTCTTCCAAAACTTGCGATCGCGTATCGACAATTTCTGCATCGGGTTTGGCAACTGATAGCATATTTTCGGGAACCAGCGACCCCGTATAAACAATAGTATCGGCGGTTTTCAAATAGTTTTGACCGCGAACGGTAATTAAATCTAGCGCGCCGGGACCAGCACCCACGATCGCGACTTTGCCTGTAGAATGGTTATTATTGGAATTATGGTTATTGTTCGTATCAAGCATAGATTGTCCTTTAAATTTCGTATTTGCCGGCTTGCGGTGAGCGTTGCCGAACTGCATAGCCTCTGGGTGTAATTAAGCGATCGCTATAACGAAACGTACTTTCGTTGCCAATTAAAATCACCGTGAGCATATCCACCTGACTTTCTTCTATGTCATCCAGCGTGGTATAATGAATATGTTCGTCTTGGCGATAAATCGAACGCGCGATCGCTACTGGCGTTTTTGGCGAACGATGGCGGCGGAAAATTTGCAATGCCTTCGTCAAAACCTCAGTACGACTTTTGGAACGGGGATTGTACAAAGCCACCACAAAATCAGCCGTCGCCGCCGCTTCCACCCGCTGTTCGATAACATCCGTTGGTGTTAGCAAATTAGAAAGAGAAATCGCACAAAAATCGTGCATCAACGGTGCGCCAACCTTGGCCGCCACCCCCTGCAATGCTGTAATTCCGGGAAAAACCTGCACTTGCGGGTTCGATGTATCCCAACCTTGACCTGCCAACGCTTCCATCACCAAACCTGCCATCCCGTAAATCCCGCAATCGCCAGAAGAAATTACCGCTACCTTCAATCCCCGTTTGGCAAGATAAATGGCACGTTCCGCGCGTTCCACTTCCTGGGTAATTTGGCTATTTTCCCGACATTGCATCGGATGCAGCAGGGGTTCGATTAAATCCAAATATAGCTTGTAACCGATAACAACATCGGCTTGTGCGATCGCACTTTTGGCAGCTGGCGTAATTTGGTCGAGACTTCCCGGACCCGATCCAATTAAATACAATTGTCCTATATTAGGATTGTATTCTACCGTACTGCGGGCAATACTGAGCGTACAAGCGCCCCTCCCATCGCGATAAACCTGTTTGCCAACGGTCATTTCTGCCGATTCCGAACCACTTGCAGCCACCAAAGCCGCCGCTTCCGAAACAGAAGGAGTACCTACTGCCTGTTCCACCGCCGCCGACGGATGGGAAACATCGACCTTCGCCAAGGTTTCGCTGGGATAAAACTGCAAAGGAACGTTCAAACGATTGGCAAGTTCCAGCAAACCAGGTTCGTCTTGTTTGATATCGATAGAAGCCAAACCAGCAACCGCTTCCACTGCCAATCCATTCTCTGCCAGCAACTGCCGCAAAGAATCTTCCATCAAATCGGCTGCTGTTCCCCTTTCGCAACCAACTCCCACCCACAAAGTTCGCGGATGCCAGCAAACATGTGGCATTGCTATCGCTGGCGGCAACCTATCGCCAATCCAAATGGTGGCTGTCGCTTCCGAATCATCTAGTAGGGGCGCTTCGCGAAGCGCCCCTACCATTTCCGTTGCAAACTGAAACGGATGGTTTTCCGGCAGGCAACGCCGCCAAAAATCCCAACCTGCCTGCTGAACCACCAGAACCGGATTTCTTCTAGCAATTGCCGAGGAAACCCCCAACCAATCGCCACTTCCTCTATGCCAGCCGTAGGCATTCCCCAGCAAATCCACCGCCGGGAGTTGGTAGCCTTCCGAAGCCGACGTAATCACTGGCGTTCCCTCCAAAGCCGCCGCAATCTGACGCGCCAAAGCATCCGCGCCACCAATATGACCGCCGCTGACGCTAACCGCAAATTGACCGCTTTCGTCAACAGCGACCACGCCTGGGTCGTTTTCTTTATGGTTTAGAAAAGGCGCGATCGCACGAACCACAGCTCCTACGGCTAAAATAAAAATTAAGCGATCGTACGTTGGCCAAAGTTGCGGCAAAAGCGACGACAGCGATCCGCGATAGGTATAGAAATTTTCTGGGAATTCTTTTCCATTGTTTTGGGCACTTTTTGTCCAAATTTGCAGCTTGCAGCAAACGTCGCCGAACTGCTTGCAGTGAGCGTGGCCGAACTGTGCAGGCAAAATCGCCTGCAATCTCGATGCCAGGCGAACGCTATTGGGAGTAGGTGCAATAATAGCAATCGATAGGGTCATACCGAGTCTTTTTGTCTGAGAATTAAAATAGAAAAATAATGGGGGTTGGCTGTAGGTTCGATTTCTTTTAAATTGGAATAGACTTTTTGTTTGTCCCAACCTATCCATTCTACCAGTTTGGCACGTTCCAATAAACTTTTTTCCTGTAACAAATGCCAAACATCGGTAAATACAGAACCCACCTTCATAAGAACCACAACTTCTGCCCATTGCAAGGCATTTTCCAATTCTTGCAAACTATAAATCGCCGGCAGAATGGCCATTTTTTCGCTGCCAATCGCCAGCGGTTCCTGCAAAACCGATGCTGCCGCTAGCGGCGAACAAATCCCCGGAACCGAATCAATTTTCGCCTCTGGTAGTTGGGATTTCAGGGTTTGCGAAATATAGGTAAAGGTACTGTAAAAACTAATATCTCCTTCCGAGAGAAAAGCCACATCCCGACCAGCTTGCAAATAGGGAACTAATTGGCTGGTAGCTTTTTGCCAAGCCTGTTCCAAATGGTTTTTATCCCGAACAAAAGGCAAATACAGTGGCAAAATAGTTTGTTCTGCCGATAAAAAATCCCGCACAATTTTATAAGCCATTCCTGGCTGACCTTGATTGTTTTGAGGAACGGCAATTATATCCACCGACTGGATAATTCGCAGTCCTTTTAATGTTAACCATTCTCCATCCCCAGGACCAACACCAATTCCCCATAAAGTTCCCAAATTCAAGTTGAATTCTCCTTCCCAAAAACCTTTGTGTTCTTTGTGTCCTTGTGGTGCAAAAAGTTATGATTTCGGACAAATTCCCTGCAAAATCATCACCGGATTTAAAGGAACAAATCGCGTTGATTCTTTTAAGGCCACCGAACGGGAAATATTCGCCTGGATGGATTGTACTTGCCAATTTCTCTCAATAAGGTAGCTTTGTGCGCTGTTGTAGGCTTCGATAGTGGCAAAGTTGCCGACTAAAACGCCACCTGGTGCGATCGCGGTTGTAGCAACTTCTAAAATAGCAGGCAATTGACGACCGCCACCACCCACCATAATCCGCTGGGGAACTGGCAAATTGGCGAGAATTTCTGGCGCACAACCATGTACAATTTCTAAGTTGGTGAGATGAAAGCGATCGCGATTTTTAGCAATGGTATCGACACCAGCGGCGGTTTTTTCAATGGCATAAACCCGCGCATCCGGCAGCAAACGCGCAATTTCCACTGCGATGGAACCGCTACCCGAACCGATATCCCACACCACTTGCGACGGCTGCAAACGCAGCATTGCCAGCGACAAAACCCGAATTTCCTGTTTGGTCATCAAACCAGGTCTATCGGTAAAGGTATGCAAGTCGCTATCGGGGATTCCCAATAGAGGGGGTGACCCGTTTTGGTTGGGGGTGGCAACGGCTTCCAAAATTACCACATTCGGCTGGGGAAAGGTTGCATCGACGGCCGCTTCCGGCAACATCCCCACCACCTGTTCCGACGGCGACCCCAGTTCGCTGCATACCCAAATTTTATATTGTACGGGAGGGCGTAAATCTAAAATGGTTTTGGCGATCGCGCCAGGCGTATAAGTACCATCGGTTAAAATAGCAATGGGCGATTTTCCCTGTTGTAGTGGCTTGTCCAAATTATCCGCTATTCTGCCATGAACGCTGATGACAGTAGCGGATTGCCAGGGAAGGCGCAAGCGGCTAAAAGCCAACTGTATCGAACTAACGTGGGGATGGAAAACCAGCGTGTCTGGGTCGAAACGTTTCCGCAACAGACGACCAATGCCAAAAAACAACGGGTCGCCACTGGCAAGAACCACCAGCGATTCGCAGTTGCT
>CAYZHY010000020.1:6993-33546 GCA_964477525.1 uncultured Geitlerinema sp.
TGGTGGTCGTGATGGTCGTGATGGTGGTCGTGGTTGTGACCGATAGCGCCTACTTGTTCGCTAACAGCGCGACGAAACTTGCACATTTCGCAATTCATCACCACTTGACCTGCGCGCGCCTCTTGTTCCCGTTCGCGAATCAGGTCGAACAAAATTGGGTCCAAACCAATTTCGGAAATGGTTTGAATGTCTACATCTGGATTTTGCTCTTGCTGCGCTTTGGCAGCATCTTGAATGCGTTTGACCAAAACCCCCGTAAACAAAAAGTGAGGAATCACTACAATCCGCTTGGGATTCCAAGTCCATGCGCGTTCGAAGCCTTGGTCGATGCGGGGATGGGTAATGCCACTAAAACAAACCTCGATACCTTTATAACCACTGCCTTCCCACAACAAACGCGCCAGCTTGTACACATCACCGTTGGCATCGGGGTCGGAAGCGCCACGTCCCACAAATAAGATAACGGTTTCCGAACGCTCTACTTGGGAAGTTTCGTCGGCTTGTGCCAATCGCTGCCGCCACAAATCGAGTAATTTGGGACTGACTCCAAAATGCCTGCCGTAGTGGAAAGTTAGTTCCGGGTGGCGGGATTTGGCTTTGTCGAGTTCGTTGGTGACGTCAAATTTATTGTGACGCGCCGCAAATAGTAGCACCGGCAGGGCGGTGATTTCGTGATATCCCATCTCTACACAGCGATCGACCCCTTCTTGAATCGAAGGTTCTGTCAGTTCCAAAAAGCAAGGAATGACCGGCCGGGAGCGATCGCTGGCTTGAAATGCTTCGGCAAAGTCTAAAAACGTCTGTCTGCCGTCTTTATCTCTGGTTCCGTGTCCTAAAAGAAGTAAAGGTGTTGTTTGAGTCATGTAAAAACATCCTTTCCCCGTGCGACGCAGGGAGTTACCATCGATGCACTGTAAAAAATTGGCATTCTGGCTTGGGTTGTTGCCACGTTCGCAAGTGGACTCCCATTACAGCTGCGGCACAGCGCCGGAATCGCACCGGACTTTCCCAATTTTTTTACGTGAATTGTTCGCAATTTCCCTACTGTAGCATAGCTACTGGTAAAAATCTAAAAAATTTTCCATAAAATTATTATTAAAAGTTCGTAAATGGGGAGAGGGGGGGATAGAGACGATACGAGGATCCAAAATAAGCGATCGCCTGGTTCCATGGAAAAAATTCTTTCACATCCGCCCTCCCCCCATTGAAAAGAAAAAACAGCCGTTCAACTTTTCTGTAAAATCTGCACCCAGTCAAACACCACCTATCAATTAGGTTTTTCAAAATTGGATAGCCGTACAAAAATTCGTCAAGGCTAAAAGTAGCCAACCTTAACAGAATTGCTGGCAAATTTCTACAAAAGAACGAGCAAAATCTGGATTGCTGGCAAAATGCAAATGCACGTAACTAGCCAAAGTATTTTTTATTTTATATCCTTCGCGTACCGACGATCGTTCCCGTCCAGAAACTTGATAGCAAGTTAGGATTTCCTCATGACCATCGATAATTTCTGAATAGTGGAAGCGATGGCCGCGAATCGTACAATTATCGAAGGGAAAACCAAGTTGACTGTCGCTGTCGTCAACGCTAACCTGTACGTATCCTAATTTTAACTTACGACTCATGCGCGTCCAAAATGGAAATATCCCAACCAGAGAATAGCGATCGCCTTGTAGCGATTCAATTCCCTGGGAAAGATACATTAATCCCCCACATTCTCCATAAACTGGATAGCCAGCATTGCAAAAATTACGGATGCTTTTGATTAGTAATTGATTGGCTGCTAATTGTTCGGCATATAATTCTGGATAGCCACCACCGATATACAATCCCTGGATATTATCTGGCAAATTATCTTGTAATGGTGAAAATTCTACCAACTCGGCACCGTAACGTTCCAACAAATCAAAATTTTCCTGATAGTAGAAACAAAAAGCATTATCCCTGGCAACGCCAATACGTACTGGCAAATTTGCTCGATTGGTAGAAATAAAATGACTGGTCGGTTGTGAAGAAATAGAAGTCGTTGCAGAGATCGACAAAACCCCGTCTAAATCGAGGTGATTTTCCACAAGAGTCGCCAGACAATCAATATAGGTTTCCCCCAAATCATCTTCAGTTGCCATCCACAATCCTAAATGGCGTTGGGGAATCGCCACCGAATCGCTACGGGGAATCGCGCCAAGAAACGCAACATTCGGCATATGTTCCAAAGCTTCCCGTAAAAGCGAACCGTGACCGATACTTCCCACGCGATTGCAAATGACCGCCGCAACATTTACTTCTGGGTCAAAATTAGCGTATCCTTGAACCATGGCTGCCGCGCTGCGAACCATCGAACGCGCATCCACCACCAAAACAACCGGAATTCCCAGCCATTTGGCCATTTCTGCGGTACTGCCAGCTTCGGTAGTGGCACCAAAGCCATCGTACAATCCCATCACGCCTTCGACAACGGCAATATCGCTGTTGGTGGTATATTTTTGAAACAGATAGCGATTGGTTTCTGCCGATAGCATCCAACCGTCTAGATTGTGGGCCGTTCTGCCAGTTGCTTGCCAGTGGTGACTGGGGTCAATAAAATCGGGTCCAACTTTAAACGGTTGTACGGTCAATCCCCGCCGGGATAAAGCGCGCATCAAACCGATCGAAATAGAAGTTTTGCCAACATTGCTGTGGGTTCCAGCAATTGCAATAGCTTGGGTCATAGAAAGAATGATTGCGATCGCCGTAGTAGAATAATAAAGTTTAACAAGCAAACATACCAATTTCCATCTATTTTCAATTAAACGCTATGCACAAACTGCCAGTTACCGTCATTACCGGATTTCTAGGTTCCGGCAAAACCACTACCATTCGCCACCTCTTGCAAAACAGCGAGGGTCGTCGCGTCGCCGTCTTGGTCAATGAATTTGGCGAAGTTGGCATTGACGGTGAAGTATTACGTTCCTGTCAAGTTTGCGACGAGGAAGAGACCAGTAACGGCAACAGCAATGGCAACATTCTGGAGTTGGCAAATGGTTGCCTGTGTTGTACGGTCACCGAAGAATTTTTGCCAACCATGCAAGAATTGCTGAAACGCCGCGATAGTCTCGATGCCATTGTCATTGAAACGTCGGGATTGGCGCTTCCCAAACCTTTGGTACAAGCTTTTCGCTGGCCGGAAATTCGCACCGGTGCTACTGTAGATGGTGTGGTGACTGTGGTCGATTGCCAAGCGATCGCGCACGACCAACTGGTAGGCGATTTAGAAGCTTTAGAGGCGCAACGGCAAGCAGACGATACGTTAGACCACGAAACGCCGATTGAAGAACTATTTGAAGACCAGTTAAACTGCGCCGATATGGTCTTACTGACCAAAGTAGATTTGGTGGATGAATCTACCCGCAACCGCGTACAAAACTGGTTGCAACAGCAACTTCCCCCTCACGTCAAAATTGTTCCTTGCGAAAGCGGACAAGTGGCAACCGACGTGTTGCTAGGCTTTAACGCCGCTGTAGAAGAGCATTTAGACACTCGTCCCAGCCATCACGATACCGAAGAAGAACACGAACACGACGAAGATATCAACGCCGTACACCTGACCTTTGACCGTGCCTTCGACCCGAAAGACTTGGTCCAACGCTTGCAAAATTTAGTCCAAAACTGGGAAATTTATCGCGTGAAAGGCTTTGTAGCCGTTCCCAACAAGAAAATGCGATTGGTTATGCAAGGGGTAGGCAAACGGTTCAATCATTTCTACGACCGTCCTTGGCAATCCGACGAACCCCGTCAAACGCAACTTGTTTTCATTGGCGAAAGCCTGGATGCAGACAAAATTCGTACTGCTGTGACCCAATAAAAATCATAGGAGTGTGGGAACCCAATCCAATAATATATTCCCACTCTTCGGTACCCTCTCTACGCCTCCCTATCCTCACGCCGCTGCTGGGCGATCGCTGTTTCTAAAGCTTGTTGCAGCTTATCCATTTCTTGTTTGTCGTCTAACTTATGCTCGAAAACTTTTCCTCCAACTGTTGTTACGGAAATTTTATAGGTTCCTTTCCCGGGCTCGAAAAGCGTATCAATACCTATTAATATACTAATTGCTCCTGCTATAATGACGAGGAATGTCCAAGTTCCCTGCCAATTAAAGGCTATTGGTGCCACAATCAGAACAATTCCTCCTAGAAGCAAAAACCAAACTCGTTCAAATGGCGTTTTGGGTGGTGCTTTATCCTCCCGTTCTAAATATTCAATATAGCGAATTTGATATTTTCGATCGCGAACCTGAAGCCATTCATACGTAATTTTGATTTTGGCTTTCTTGTTTTCGTAAAGAGTAGCTGTGGAAGGTGATTCTGACATAGGTTAAAAAATATAGCAAAATATACCAAGAAATACTAGTTCGTAAAAATTACCATGGGAAACACCATATTTAATCTGGAAGGTTAGAAAAACACGCCACCATGAAATATTTAGTTACTTTGATAATTTGCTTGGCTTTAGGACTTGGCGGATGTAGCGCCAACAACCAACAATGGCGAACCATTGGGTTTAACGTAGAATCTGGGGATGCCAACCCAGAAACCATTGCCAATACTTACATTGCCCCTTTGCAAAACATCGACATTTGGGGATTTTCCGAAGTTCAAAATGGACGTTGGGCACAAATTTTAGAAACAGCAGCTGAAAAAGCAAGAGACGCTGAATTTGATGGGATTTTAGGAACAACAGGAGGCGACTATCGTTTGATGATTGCGTACAATCGCGATCGCTTTCAAAAGATACGCCATTTTGAATTGCAGGATATTAACCTAGGCGGCCAGGTACGTGCGCCTCTCGTCGCCCATTTTCGCTTTCAACCTACAGGGGAAGAATTTTTATTTATGGTCAATCACCTGTATCGCAGCGATCGCGAACAACGACACCAACAAGCACGTATGCTGAATCAATGGGCACAAAAGCAAGATTTACCCATTATTGCTGTTGGTGATTATAACTTTGATTGGGATGTACGCAGTAACGGTCTGCGCCGAGATTTAGGTTTTGATTATCTCACCGAAAACGGCGTTTTTTCCTGGGTGAAACCCAAGAAACTGCTGCCAACGCACTGCAGCAAAAAGTTCCAAAGTATTTTAGATTTTGTTTTTGTTTCCCAACAAGTAAAAAGCTGGTCGCCATCTGCTAAAATATTGTATTCTCAAGCCAGTTACTGTCCCGACAACGAACAAAAAAGCGACCATCGCCCCGTACGAGCTACCTTTGCGCTACCATAGAAACGTAGTTGCATGGAAAAATTTCTAGAAAATACTTTCTTCCCCCTCTTCCCCTCTTCCTGCTCTTCCCCCTCCCAAACTTGTATTCTATTTGCGTAGTAAGTTGGTAGAATCTTTTTATCTAGAAGTTGATACCAATGGCGTGCGGTTGGACCGCTGGTTGGCCAAACAAATTCCCGATCTTTCGCGATCGCGTCTCCAGCAGCTAATCGCCGAATCTCACGTACAAGTCAACGATCGCGTTTGTACCTGCAAAAAAAATACCCTACAAGCAGGCGATCGCATACAAGTGACCGTTCCTCCTTCACAACCGATAGAACTGCAACCGGCTAACATTCCCCTAGATATTCTTTACGAAGACGATGCCATTATTATTATTAACAAACCCGCCGGTTTGGTGGTTCATCCCGCACCCGGCCACGAACAAGATACCCTGGTCAATGCTTTACTGGCCCACTGCGACTTTCTGGCGGGGATTGCCGGCGAACAAAGACCGGGAATTGTCCATCGTCTGGATAAAGATACCAGCGGTGCTTTGGTAGTAGCCAAAAGCGATCGCGCCTTACAAAACTTGCAAGCACAAATTCAAGCCAAAACCGCGCAGCGATACTATTTAGGCATCGTTCGCGGCCATTTTACCGAAAACCAAGGCACCTTTTCATTTCCCGTCGGTCGCCATCCCATCCACCGTAAAAAAATGGCCGTCGTACCTTACGAACGTGGCGGTCGCGAAGCCATTACCAAATGGAAAGTGTTAGAACGGTTGGGGAACTATACCTTGCTGCAATTTCACTTAAAAACCGGACGTACCCACCAAATTCGCGTCCATTGTTCCCACGTGGGGCATCCTATGGTTGGCGATCCGGTATACAGCCGCAAAAAAACTGTCGGTGTCAATCTCACCGGTCAAGCGTTACATGCTTGGGTTCTGAAACTACAACATCCCGAAACCGGCGAACCCATCGAAGCGATCGCACCACCACCGGAATCTTTTACCAAGCTACTCAATACCTTACGTTCTCGCCACGTCAAAACCAAATAAAATAAGTGGCTGGCGATCGGTAACTAGCAACCAGCAGCAGAATTTGGGTCATTCTACTTATGCCCATTGCCAATTACCAAGCACCAGCCTCCGCAAGAAACTATTTGCGAGGTACTTTGGACAAATAATCAATATTTTGGGCAGAAACCCGAGGAATGGGATTTTCCCTGGGACGGATTTCCCGCGCCATACCTAGGTAGCTTGCCGGATCGCCCGCTTGAGGCCGCTTTTCTTGCGGGCGGAACGTACGTACGGCGTTTTGCCAGACAATTTGGGGGAACCCAAGTTGGGCACGGTGGTAGGCACCATAACGAGGGGTTTTTAAATTGAAAGGCATTTCGCCGCGTTCGCGTTGGGGTAAATTCCGACGCCGTTGGAAAGGCACGATATTTTCCCCAAAGTTTTCCATGTATTCATCGCTATCCAACAAGGCATCAACAAAGCCTTTCATGCCTTTGGTAGCGAGAACAATAGACCAGGCAATTTTTTCCCGTTCGTTGTAGACTTCCCGTCCAAGCACCCGCTGGACGCACATTTCTACAAAACGGTAGTTGCTATTGGTATTGTAATTGCGTTCGCGGAATACTTCGGAAGTAACCAAACCACGAATGAAATCCCGAACGGTAATTTGCTTGTATTTTAACTGAGATTCCAAAATCGACTGGCGGTTGCTTTTCAGCAGTTGGTGTTCGCTGAAAATTTGCCGGTAAGCAGCCCAAATCAACTCCTCCATATCTTCATTGGAGGTGACATCCACGATGTCGTAAATTTTAGGCTTTTCTTCACCGGGCACTTCGTAACCGCTCACCCGTTCGTTTTGGCTTTTGGGAGAGTATTCTAATAAAGGAATTGCCACGGCCGATTCTCCTTTACAACTTCTTTTTAAAGGATAAGTACACGACTTTACAATAGGAGATTATGTTGCGATTCTTCGCGCTTTTCTAAAGATTTGCAACAATTCTTAATTTTTTTGACGGCATGTTCGAGGGATGGGGGCGTGGGTGCGTGGGTGCTACCGAGCGGAGATAGAAATGCAAGCCGGAACTGTTTTCTCCCATGCCCCGAAGCTCCCACTTGCCCTGAGCCTGCCGAAGGGTGCCCCGACGCCTTACCCTCTTCCAAAAAAACTACCAACCGAGGGCAGAAAACCCAGCCGGTGGCATGCTGCTTTCCGATTCGTCGTTGGCTGGCCTAGAAGAATCGACGCGGGATTCCGTACAGAAGGAAGCTGTACTGAAGCCGCCAAAACGGGTAACCGTACTGCTACGCATCCGCAGGTCGTCGTTGGGAAACCAAAAACGCTCCACCGAACTCATGGTTTCGTAATCGGTAATCAGCAGCATGGCATCTTCCTCATCGATTTCATACTGGCCTGCTACCGGGGTGACTTCCGCATAACCGCGTTCGCGCAGCACCAGCCCTTTGCTGCTATCGTCTTCGTTAGGAACTAAGACCAATACAGTGGAACCAGCATGGTTTTCTTCGTCTTCTTTGTCCCACTCCATACTACCTTGCCAACTGACCCTGGCCCCACCGGCAGCTCGACTGGGATCGACTTCGTGCAAGTGGCAAACTTCTGCTACTTCTGGGTCGTCGGCGGATAGGCTGTCTACTTGAATTTCCGATTCGCCAACTTCAGCACGTCGGAAAGGTAGGTGGTGCGTGGTACGCTGCGATCGCCACGTTCCAGCGCTTTTGCGAAAAAAATCCATTGCATCCATAGTCAATCACCTGGGTTCTATTGCTATCTGTGGTGTAGGGGGAACCAAAATTGAAAGGGCGAACGGCGAATCGTTAATTTCCTCGATTTTTAGGCAGAAACGACCCTCTCAATTCATATCCCTTCGTGGTATGATAAAACATTTGACAAAAGTTATTTAGGGGCTGAACATCGTGGTTCAAGCACCAAAAACAGAATCGACGACCAAAAACAACAATGTTCCTACGAACAACGTTCCTTCAGAGTCCGAGCAACTCAAACAGTGGTTGCAGTCTCTCACCGATCGGATTATTGCCGGCGCGCGCCTTTCTCGCGACGAGGCTTTGACCCTAACGGAAATTGAGGGTCAAGAAAATATTTTGCAGTTGTGCGATGCTGCCGACCGGGTTCGCCAAGCTTGTTGCGGCCATGTGGTGGATTTGTGCAGCATTGTGAATGTGAAATCGGGCAACTGTTCCGAAAATTGCTCTTTTTGTTCCCAATCGGCCCACCATCCGGGAGAAAATTCTCCCGTTTACGGCTTGATGTCTCCCGATGAAATTGTGGAACAAGCCAAATCCGCTGCAAACGCCGGTGCCAAGCGTTTTTGTTTGGTTTCCCAAGGTCGGGGTCCCAAGTACCAAAGCCCCAAATCCAACGAATTCGAGCAAATTTTAGAAACGGTGAAGCGGATTATTGCCGAAACCGATATCAAGCCCTGTTGTGCGTTGGGAGAAGTAACCCCAGAACAAGCAGAACAACTTCGAGAAGCTGGTGTTACTCGCTACAACCACAATTTAGAAACCTCGGAGAATTTCTTCGACAACATTGTCACTACCCATACTTGGCAAGACCGCGTGGAAACCGTAAAAAACCTGAAAGCGGCTGGTATCCAAGCTTGTACTGGCGGCATCATGGGCATGGGTGAAACCTGGGAAGACCGCGTAGACATGGCTTTGTCTTTGCGGGAACTAGAAGTGGAATCGGTGCCCATTAACTTGCTCAATCCCCGGGAAGGAACGCCGCTCGGCGATCGCGAGAAGCTCGATCCCTTTGATGCGCTCAAAGCGATCGCGATTTTCCGGCTGATTCTGCCAGAACAAATTTTACGTTACGCTGGCGGCCGGGAAGCTGTCATGGGCGAACTCCAACATTTAGGGCTGAAAGCTGGTATCAATGCTATGCTCATCGGTCACTATTTGACAACGCTAGGACAGCCACCAGAAAACGATCGAGCTATGCTAGAAGAGTTGGGATTGGAAGGCGGCGAAGCGCCAGTTCCCAACCATAGCGAATCTCAATAACAATGCAAACCATCTGACAGCCCATTTCGTTGGTTGTTTGAGTAGGCAGTAGCGAGTCCCTGTGAGAGGATGAAGGAACACCGAATCTCAACGCGAAGATCGTGCGTTCTAGGAGTCGGTCCTTCATCCTGAAATCCATTGCTCGCTATGCCTACCTGGTCATTTTCTACTTTTGAAATTCCCGTGCCCACCCCTTTGCAACTTGTATGGTCGTTGATTGGCTTGCTTTTGACTGTTGGTGGCACGTTTCTGGAAGCCTCAATTGCCAACTTTCCCTGGGATTGGCCCCAACAAGGGGTAAAGGTATATTCCCTCGGTGTCACCTATCAGGTAGGTGCCGTTCTCTTTGTAGGCTGTTTGGGAGGGAAAACAGCGGCTTTGCTTTCTCAAATTGCCTATATGATTTTGGGGTTAACTTGGTTTCCCATTTTTGCTAGAGGCGGCGGTTGGGAGTATATTGGAGAACCAACCTTTGGATATATTTTAGGTTTTGTTTTGGGGGGTTGGCTGTGTGGGGTTTTGTCTTTTTGGCTGCCACCACGTTTGGAATTTTTGGCAATAAGTTGTTTTAGTGGTTTGCTTGCCATTCACGCAGTGGGAATTAGCTATCTTGGGATTCTGTATGCCATACAAGGGAAACTATCCCAATCGGTGGCACCTTTTTGGCAGGATGCTTTGGTATACTCTTGGAACCCATTGGGCAGCCACTTCATTATTGCCTGTGCTGTTGCTGCGATCGCCTTTTTTTTGCGGCATATTTTGTTTTATTGATGTAGATTGGATCGGGGCAGCATGCTGAATATGTGTTTGGCAGCCAAGGTGGTCGGTGGTTGATGTCTGTGTTTTACCAGCTCCTGCGAAATTGTTCTTGGCGGCAACCAGAAAAGCTATAATCGTTCCATTGCGATTTTTTCGAGTTATTGACCCTTCTCGCCTAGAAAAGCAAGAAAAGCCAAATTCCCCAAAAACAGGAATCACTCTAGAAACTGCCTGATGAGATTGAAGAATCCCCTCTTTTGGATAGCTGCCCTCGTTAGCGTTATTTGCGATCGCTTAAGCAAATGGTGGATCCTACAAAACTTCGAATTGGGCGAGTCTCAACCCCTATGGTCGGGGGTGTTTCACTTTACATTTGTTACCAATAAAGGCGCTGCCTTTAGTTTATTTGCAGAGCAAGGGGAATGGTTGCGTTGGCTGTCTTTAGGAGTTAGCTTGGGATTAATTGCTCTAGGCACTTGGGCTTCGCGTCTGCCGCGCTCCGAACAAGCAGGATATGGATGTATTTTAGGAGGGGCTTTGGGCAATGGCATCGATCGCTTTTTTGCTGGTGAAGTCGTTGATTTTCTCGATTTCCAACTTATTCAATTTCCCATATTTAACGTAGCCGACATTTTTATAAATATAGGTATCATTTTCTTATTGCTTACTTTTTTTGTTCCTGCTTCTGGAAGAAGAAAAAAGGAAAACCAGAACCATCAGTGAACCTGCCTACCAAGAATTAGCTACAATCTAGCTGCAGCCGGAACCGGAAATTGCGAGTACAATGATTAGTAAACCACTATAAAACCCATCGATGGCTCTGCTATCCTGTCAAGAGCTTGCCAGTTGCCACAATTTCCAGCTAACCCATGAGTTCTTCCCCACCCCCTCATAAAAATCAAACCATTCTAAGCAACGCAACGCAGGCGCTCAAAACCATTCAGGGAAAAGTGAACTTTTCCCAACTGCTGTTAAAGTCCAATGCTAGGGTTCCCGAACTTTGGGTACAAGATGCCGATAGCAACCGAGCTGATGTATATCCTTTAGTTGGCGAGTACTACTTGTTAGGGAGATCCTCAAAAAACTGTGATATTGTCGTTCAAAGTTCTCTAGCCAGCAAAACACACCTCTCCCTGACCCGCGATAGCCACAGCCGCCGCCCTCGATTTATTCTCCAAGACGAAGGTTCCAGCAACGGCGTTTACCGAGGAAAGCGGCGCCTTCAAAAACAACTTCCCCTACGCCACGGAGACTTTCTCACCCTAGGGCCGCCAGATTTGGCCAATGCCGTTCGCATCCAATACGTCAACCCACCACCATGGTACCGGCGCATTTTTCATTGGGGATGTTACAGCATATTTGGCGTTAGCTTGGTGGCAGCGGTGTGGATTGGCCTGGAATGGCAAAATCCCAAATTGCAGCGATCGCTAACCGAAATCTCCGTCGCCGCACCGGTAGCCGTGTATGCGCAGGATGGTAAAACCCTGCTGCGAGAAAAATCAGGTATCACCCACACCGAACTCGATCGCTTGTCGGAATTTGACGAAGATTTAATCGATGCCGCGATCGCTTCCGAAGACAGCCGCTTTTACTGGCATTTAGGCATCGATCCCATTGGCGTGATGCGGGCCATGGTGGTCAACTTACGCGGCGGCGAAATTCGCGAAGGTGCCAGCACCATTACTCAACAGTTGGCAAGAAGTCTGTTTCGCGAGTACGTAGGTACGGAAGACTCCGCAGCTAGAAAGTTGCGAGAAGCCGCCGTAGCGCTGCGTTTGGAAATGTTCTACAGCAAAGACCAGCTGTTAACAAGCTATCTCAACAAAGTATTTCTGGGGCTGAACTTACACGGTTTTGAAGATGCAGCCCAATTTTACTTCGATAAGTCGGCGCGGGATTTGACCCTCTCAGAAGCGGCAACGCTGGTGGGAATTTTACCAGCCCCCAATCGTTTCAATCCCGTTCAAAATGACGAGTTGGCCAGGGAGCAGCGCAATGGCGTTTTGAAACGCATGCGTGCTTTGGGAATGATTTCTCAAGAAGAAGCCAACGATGCTCGGCGCACGCCCATTCAAGTCAATCCCAGAGCCGAGAAAATTCTCAGCCAGACTATTGCTCCCTACTTTTACGACCGGGTCTTGCGAGAACTGGAACACTTGTTGGGCAAGGCTGTAGCCACCGAAGGCAATTGGATCGTACAAACCACCCTAGACCCACAAATGCAAGCGATCGCGGAGAACACTGTACGCAACACTGTCAAGACCACTGGCAAACAGTTGCAGTTTCAACAAGGGGCGATGGTGGCCTTGGATGGAAATACTGGCGAAATCCGGGCCATGGTGGGTGGTGTTGATTATACCGAAAGTCAGTACAATCGAGCGACGCAAGCTGCCAGACAACCTGGTTCTACTTTCAAAGTGTTCACCTATGCTGCTGCCTTGCAAGAGGGAATGTCGCCGCATCAAACTTTCTCTTGTGCTCCCCTATCTTGGCAAGGGCGCAGATTTCGCGGATGCGAACGCAGCGGTGAGCGCAGTAGCGTCGATATGTACCAGGGATTGGCACAATCGGAAAATGTTGTGGCTTTGAGAATTGCCAGACAAGTTGGTTTGGACGATATTATCGAGCTGGCCCATCGACTGGGAATTGGTTCCGAACTCAACCCATCTCCAGGGTTGGTGTTGGGTGGCAGCGAGGTCAATTTATTAGAACTAACCGGTGCCTATACAGCTTTTGCCGATGGAGGCGTTCGCCATACGCCCCATACAATTGTACGTATTTGGGATAGCCGCAACTGCGCCAATTCCCAAAAACTCACAACTTGTAGAGAGGTATACGACGTTTCTCAAAAACAGGGGCAGCAAGTTTTAGACCCAGAAGTAGCTCAAACCATAACTGACTTGCTGCAAGGGGTTGTAGAAACAGGAACGGGCAAAGCTGCCGCCATTGATGTCGATCGAAGCCCACTGGCTGCTGGGAAAACCGGAACCACCGATCGAAGTCGGGATTTATGGTTTATCGGCTACCTTCCCAAACAAAAGCTTTTGACAGGGGTATGGTTGGGAAACGACGACAACCAACCCACCTATGGTAGCAGTGCCCAAGCAGCAAAACTTTGGAGCCAGTTTACCAGCCAAGTGCGCTCGGAAGCTCTTGACTAGGAATGAGAAAAAGGACTTGGCTGCCACCCAAGGCAGCTTGTGGGTGGTTCCAAGACCAGTTTTAATTGCGATCGGAGCTATTTTCAGCGTTGCTATCGGAAGGTTCTTGTTCGGAACCATCCGCCGACGTTTGGTCCGATGGCTCTTCTGTTTGGTTGGCTTTGGCTTTTTCTTTTTCTTGAGCCCGTCTTTCTTGTTGTTTGCGGTTGGATTCTAGGATTTCTTGCATCAGGTTGCGTGCCTGCTGCATTTTATCCAAATTGCTGCGATACAGATCGATGTCTCTCACGATCTTGTCTTCGGAAAGGTTTAAGGCTTGGGCAATTTTGCTGAAGGCAGATTTCCAATTGTCCTCTTTTTGCAACCACTCGGCATTGCTCTTCTGTAGCAGGGTATACAAACCAACGGCAAACAAACGACTGTATTTGAAATGGGGATTATTGGCGATCGCTTGCAACCATTCTTTAACTTCTTTAGCCGTTTCGCTGTTTTCTAAACCATCAACCGCTGCATCTTGCGGTTGGGTTAGCAAGTTGAAAGCGCGATCGCCAGATAATTCCATCGCCAACGCTTCCAAGCGCTGGGCATCTTGGCGATACTGTTCGGAATCGCTGTTAATGGCTTGACACAGGGCGTTGAAGATCGAGTCTTTATCCTGTGGCGGTTTGTAGCCCTGCATGAACTGTTCGTAAGTAGAAACCACCCCATAGCCATAAATGGGATCGTACTGGAAGTTGACATTAACACTTAGCAAGTGCATTTCTACCATCAACTCTTCTACAAATTGGCGGTAAATTGAGTTGATGGGGCGCGTATGGTGGCTATAAAAAGCTCTTTTGGTATCGGAAACAGTACGGAGATTATCCACGGTTAACATAGTAGGCTCAAATATTTTTTATTATGTCTTTAAATTGAACGTTTGCCAAGGTGGTTTTTTCTAAAAGAAAACCAGCAAGAAAACATCTCCTGAAATAGAGAACCTTGCTCTCCATTTCTTAGGGATCGGCCAAGTGGAGGAGTTCGGGTAGGTTATCGGGCACGATCGAGTCGTTTGAAAACCCAACTGGTCACCCCGCTAATAAGAGCACCTGCCATCAACAAACCAATAGCTGGGGTAAAAATTGGTTCCCATAAACGGTACCATAAATCCAATCCTAAAGGAATGTCTACAGAACGTCCTAAAACTGCGATCGCCAACCAGGCAAAAGCCAACAAAACCAAAAAAACATCGGCTACCAACAAGGTATTGAGCCAATTGAGAAGTTTTTCTTTCATAAAAACCGAACCTATAACATTAGAAAATGGTTCAAGGATGAATTTGATTGAGAATGCTGCGCAGGCGATCGTAGTCATCCTTCAACAGGATACCCAAATTTCGCCCCGCCCGTACCAACCAATCTCGATCGAACTGGCGAATCCGATAGGCTTCCCGAATCGCTGCTGCTGTGAGGGAATCCACCGGTGCAGATGGAATTTGCAGCAAAATCCGTAAGAAGTCTAACTCTTCGGTAAAAGCTATAATTTCTTCCGCATCGCACTGGTAAACGGCTTGGTGAATTTGCGGGGGTCGGGGTGGCAAGTGTTGGCGAATGCGATCGCTGCTGGTAGGGTCTGCCCCCCGGCGATGGCCGTTTCCCTGGGCAAACGGATCGAGTTGAGTAAATCCCACAATGGCCGTGCGAAATTCCGTTTTGAGCATGGCAAAAATCTGCGGTTGTTGCTCCCGCAACTCCTCTAAAGACATGCCCAAAGCCCGCGCCCGGTGTACCGAATCAATGGGAACCGTACAGGCATGGTAAACCACCCCATAGATGGTGTTGTTGCTTTCTTCGTCAAACGCTTTTACCCAGCTACCAAAAGCCGGCATGGACGGAAAATTTAGGTCTTCAGGTTCCAGACACTGAGACAAAAATTCCGTTGTCGCCGTTTCGATCACCTCAGCAATATGATGGGGATGGCGATCGCTTGGAGAAAATTGCGGTAAGGGTAAGCGCATAACGACAGGTTCGGTAACAGCCAAAAATTGTGGGAAACGTCATGGAAAATAGCAGCTAGAGCCGTCTATTTTTTCGCTTTTTTACTGCGCCCTGCCTTCGCATCCACTAATTCCAAATCCGACAGCTTGAAGGTGACTGTATGGTCCCAATTTCCCCCTTCAAACAGCACAGCCGCTTTGCCATCACAAATTCGTTGTACTTGTCCTTGAAACTCGTAGTAAATATCAGCAGGAGCGACCACTTTGACAGCAGAACCAGGCAAAATCATAACCGTTCCTCAAAACTTATTGTAAATCTTATAAATTTATCCAATTTTACCAGGAAATTGCTTAAGAATTTCCCTAAAATCGCCATTGCTGGCGGTGCTTCGCTACTGATTCTACCAAACCAATAGCAATAAAATTGGTCACCATAGCCGAGCGTCCGTAACTAATCCAGGGCAGCGGAATCCCCGTCACCGGTGCCAAACCAATGGTCATGCCAATATTAACCATAAACTGGAAAAACAACATAGATAAAACACCAATGGCCAGCAAAGAACCAAACCGATCCTTGGCATTTTGGGCTACCAAAACCAAGCGCAAGCAAATCAACCAAAAACTCAGTAAAATCCCCATACAACCAACGAACCCTAGTTCTTCACCAATGGCGGAAAAAATAAAGTCCGTATGCTGTTCGGGAATAAAATTCAATTGCGTTTGAGTTCCTTCTTGCCAACCTCTTCCCCAGAGCTGACCGGCACCAATGGCAATGCGAGATTGGATGAGGTGGTATCCCGAACCCAACGGATCGACAGATGGGTCCAAAAAGCTTAAAATGCGGGCTTTTTGGTAATCTTTGAGCAATTCCCACAGCACTTGTCCGAGTTCTCCCGAAACTGCATTTAAGACCACAATTGTCAAACTACCAAAACGCTTCCAGGGAAGACTGGTAGCAGCCAAAATGGTAACGACCGGCAGCCAAAGCAACCAACCTACAAAAGAAACACCAAACGCGATCGCCGAAATGACCGGCGATACCAACAGAATCAGCCAAGCTGGGTTGGCGTTTCCCCAGTAGAGCATGCCCAGGGTGATAGCTCCAAATACTAAGGAAGTGCCCAAATCTGGCTGTAAAAACACCAACCCCCAAGGGACAGCCACAATGGCCAGAATCTTGAAAACTTCCCGCATTTTGGAGGCAGAGCATTCGTGCAGGGAAGCGGCTAGGGTAACAATCACCCCCAGTTTGGCAAACTCCGAAGGCTGCACGTTCAACCCGCCAATAGCGATCCACCGCTGTGCCCCCGAAGCAGTGGTGCCCACAAAAATCACTACCACCAACAAGACATTGGTGAGGCCGTAAACCACCCATCGCCACCGGATTAAAACATCGTATCGCCAGCGAGCCAGGGCTAGAGCAATACCGATACCAATGATGCCGATAAACCAGTGTTGCCACCACTGTACTTCCGGTATATCTCCTTGGGTGCTGCGAATCGTCAAACCACCGAAGAACATTAAAACGATGGGCAAAGCGAGCAATAACCAATCGATGTTTCGCCAAGGAGTTAGAAGATTGTACCAGCGAATTTGGCGGAAAGAAAATTGCCACATAAGGAATTTGCTTGGGGGCGACAGACAAATAACAGAATTAAGAAGCTAAAGCAGCAATGGAAACTTTGGCTGCCATTTGTTGGGCAATTGCCTTGAGAGCTTCAGCGGAAGCCGAATCTGGATGTTCTAGAACGATCGGCAAACCGCGATCGCCGCCTTCCCGGAGGTTAATTTCCAAAGGAATACATCCCAATAGGGGCACGTTGAGTTCGGTAGATGTTTTTTCGCCACCGCCAGAACCAAACAGATCGTATTTTTTATCGGGCATATCTGGGGGAATAAAATGACTCATATTTTCTACCAATCCCAATATCGGAACGTTCAGTTGTTCGAACATGCGCAAACCTTTACGCGCATCCTGCACAGCCACGTTTTGGGGGGTGGTGACAATAACAGCACCAGCCATGGGCACAGCTTGGGCCATAGTAAGTTGCGCATCTCCCGTTCCCGGTGGCATATCTACAATTAAGTAGTCCAATTCGCCCCACTGTACTTGATATAAAAATTGGCGAATGACACCGTTGAGCATGGGTCCTCGCCAAATAACTGGTTGGTCTTTTTCAATTAAAAAGGCCATGGAAACCAACTTGACCCCATGGTTAAAAGCTGGTTCCAAAACTTCGCCGTTTTCCCCTTCTCTAACCATGACTTGAGCATCTGCTAAGCCCAACAGGGTGGGAGCGTTGGGACCGTAAATGTCCGCATCAATCATACCGACTTTGGCACCGGATTGGGCAAGAGAAACGGCAATGTTAACGGCGACCGTGCTTTTGCCCACGCCACCTTTGCCACTGGAGATGGCAATAATATTTTTGACACCTGGAATGTCTTGGCGGTCGGGAAGAGATTTTTGTTGCGGTGTTTCGGAGGTTACATCTACCTGTACGTCTTGGACACCTGAAAGTTGTTTGACGGCGTTTTCGCAGTCCTCAACAATAAATTCTCGTAACGGGCACGCTGGTGTGGTTAGGACGAGGGAAAAGCGAACATTGCCATCTGTGACTTGTATGTCACGAATCATGTCGAGTTCAACCAAACTTTTTTTGAGTTCCGGATCTTGAACGGGACGTAGGGCTTCTAAAATGGCGTTGGCATTCAGTTGGTCAGACATAAATAGCTCCAAGTTGAAAGCTGTTCGAGAAAGTTTTTTTGAAAGGAAACGGATAGTTGATTTTGTTTTTTTTATGGTTTTTCCAACAATGGATTCTTGTAAAAAGAGCCAGCCTTCTTCTGGGGAAGAAAATGGTTGGCACTCTGGGTTAGAAGTTTTCTGCTACAAAGAGGCGGGAAATTCTAACTGAAAAAGCTAACTACGGACCGCGATCGCAACTGACTTGAGACCATAGTTTGGCCTGCGAGAGGGGGGAATGGTCTTGATATCCGGCGATCGCCTGGTTTTGTCTATTTAGGAAGCTAGCACATAGCTAAGAAAAAACCAACCGATGGTCGGCGAACAGGTTGAAAAAAAATAGCGATCGCTGCGATTGTTTGGCATTTCGGAGGCCAACGGCAGAACCGTCACCAAGGGGAAGGAAGTTGAAGAAACCATCGTTGTGCTTGCCCCTGTCGGTGTGGTAAGTAGGGTTGACGGCTATCCCCTTTTGCTCTGAAATGATAGAAAAGAATCAATCCCCTTATTGTTGTTGGTGTTTGGTAGTACGTAATTCGTAATGACTTTTTCTTCAACGTCCGAAACAAACGAAGCAAATCCCGATGGTACCCGTCCCCCAGAAGATGCTACCCAGCGGGTCAGCCAGTTCATGCGATCGCTACAAGATGAAATTTGTCAGGGATTGGAAAAGTTGGACGAACGAGGCCAGTTCCAAGAAGATACCTGGACCCGTGAAGATGGTGGTGGTGGGCGATCGCGTGTCATGAAAGCAGGTTCGGTCATCGAACAGGGAGGCGTTAATTTTTCCGAAGTGTGGGGGTCCAAACTCCCCTCCTCCATTCTCAAACAACGTCCGGAAGCGGAAGGATACCAATTTTATGCGACGGGCACTTCCATGGTGATCCATCCGTACAATCCTTACGTTCCTACCGTTCACCTAAACTTCCGATATTTTGAAGCTGGTCCGGTATGGTGGTTTGGGGGTGGTGCTGATTTAACGCCCTACTACCCCCAAGCGGAAGATGCGGTTCACTTTCACCGCACCCTTAAAGAAAGTTGCGATCGCCACCATAGCGATTACTATCGCGTTTTTAAACCTTGGTGCGACGAATACTTCTATATCAAACACCGCCAAGAAATGCGCGGCGTAGGCGGTATTTTCTTTGACTATCAAAGCAGCGACGGCGAACTGTACCAAGGTCCCAATTCAGAAGGAACCGCCGCTCAAGTCAGCCAACAAGTCGGTCCCGTACAAGGACGTAGCTGGGAATCCTTATTTTCTTTCGTACAAGACTGCGGTCGTGCCTTTTTACCCGCTTACGAACCAATTGTGCAACGCCGACAGCCTACCCCTTATGGGGAACGAGAGCGCAATTTTCAACTTTACCGTCGCGGACGCTATGTCGAGTTCAATCTGGTCTACGACCGGGGAACCATTTTCGGATTGCAAACCAACGGACGTACCGAATCCATTTTGATGTCCCTTCCGCCTTTGGTGCGTTGGGAATATGGCTACCAACCAGAACCCAATACACCAGAATCCGAACTGTACGAAGTGTTCCTCAAACCGCAAGATTGGGCAAACTGGCGTTTAAAAGAGTAAATTCCATGGCTCGCATCGCCCCCACCAAGGGCAACGACCAATCCACAAAATGGGGGCCAGAAGTAGGTTTCCATCCCCTCTTATTATTTTTAATTGGTTTCCAGACAGCTAAAATGTTCTCAGGAGCGAAAGCGGTTATGATAGGAACAGATATGAATGCAGGCAGAAATTTTCCTGGTCTTATCAACTAGGCTGGTTTCTACCCCGCTACTTCTCAGGTAGCATATACTTGAACGGTTATACTTCAAGCAACAACCAAAGGATTTATAGATAGATTGAGAGGGGGAGTTTCAGTGATTCACATAGACCAGAAAACACACACCACCAAAGACGGTAAAACAGCGATCGTCCTAGCACCCAGCGGACGTTTGGATATTACGACTGCATGGCAATTTCGCTTAAAATTGCAAGAGTGTATCTCCAAGCTCAGCCCCCATGTGGTTGTGAATCTCGGTCAAGTGAACTTCATTGACAGTTCTGGATTGACTTCTTTGGTCGCCGGGATGCGAGATGCGGATAAAGTCAAAGGCAGTTTCCGCATCTGCAACGTACATCCAGAAGCCAAACTCGTCTTTGAAGTAACGATGATGGATTCCGTCTTTGAAATTTTTGAAACGGAAGAAGAAGCCCTGGAGGGAGTCCCTAGAGATATTGCCAGCTAGCCAATTTGGGCAGGTAGCTAGCTTGCAAAGTCAGCAACTTTCGCAAACTGATAGGGTCCCAAGATAGCGCCCCAAAGGGCACGGCCAGTTTGGGGGTCGATTCCTCGGTCGTAACTCCAAAACTGCTCTGGTGCCGCCATAAAACCAAGAGAAATTTGACGTACAGTCCCTTGATAAGAAAAGCGGCATTGAGCCTGTGGGGGTGGCTTGGCGTAAAAACGATAGCGTTGTGCGTCTATCGGTTCTGAAGTTACCTGTAGCAGGCAACCTGGCAAGAATTGGATTTCATCCTCGGTAAGTTCCTGTAAGAGGGTAGGATTTTGACCCGCGCCACGAAGAGCTGCCGGATTCCGGAGCATGTAGTATTGGATTTGGAAAGGGGAATCCGGCATTGAAGGGGGACAAATTTCTAGCAAGCGTTGTCGATAGGGTCGTTCCGGGGTGAAAGCGTTTGCCTGCTCTAAGAAAAACCCAATGCGATCGCGGCCAAACAGAGGCCGGGGAAGGGGTCGCTGCCACAAACGCAGGTAAACGTACCAAACCGGTTGGGCTTGGGCTTGTTCTTGATTGTCAAATTCGCCGGTAAGGTATTGAGCGAGAGTATTTGCTATGGACACGGCAGCCAGGTATACCCAAATGCGAACGGTTTAGGAAAGACTATTCGATGGATGGCTGGATAGAGCCAAACACCGCTCGATGGTAGCGGTCACCGAATCGTTTAGAGCCGTCAACTCGTATCCTCCTTCCAAACCAAATAGGGTGTAAGGGGTAACTTCTAAAACATAATCGGTTAGTTCGCCGAAGTCTTGGGGATACAGCATAATGCCTGCTAGAGGATCCGCAGCATGGGCATCGTAGCCAGCACTAACAATCAGCAAGTCTGGGTACCAGTTTTTGATAAACGGAATAGCGCGATCGCGAAAGGCCACCCGATATTCAGCAATGCCGCTGCCGGCCGGCATGGGAATATTGAGAACATTTTGATAGTCTCCCCGTTCGTTGGGGTCTCCCGTACCTGGATAGTGGGGAGATTCGTGCAGGGAACAATAAGCAATTTCGGGACTCGATTCCACCAAAGCCTGGGTGCCGTTGCCGTGGTGTACGTCCCAATCTAAAATCGCTACCCGTTTGATGCCCAATCGTTTGAGGGCGTAGTGAGCAGCGATCGCAGCGTTGGAGAAAATACAAAAGCCCATGCCCCGGTTGGTGAGGGCATGATGTCCCGGAGGTCTGGAAAGCACAAAAGCTGGCTGACCGCTATTTAACACTTGTTCGGCACCATCGATCCACGCATTAATCCCCAACAAAGCCACCTCGTAACTATCCTCCGATAGCCCCGTATCGGGATCCAACCGACCGCCACCGTTTTGGGAAATTTTAGCCACCCGATCGATATATTCTTGAGCGTGAAGCCATTGGGCAAACGGCAACGGCGATCGCTCGTCAATCGAGGTGGGGGTGCGCCACTGCAACTTCCCTTGCCAGTAAGGCTTTTGTAGGGTTTCTACCAACGTTTGCAGGCGTTCGGGGCGTTCTGGATGGAAACGACCGGAACGGTGTTGTAAGAACTTTTCTGAATAAAAAATTGGCAACATAGCGGATAGCTCGTTTCAGACCGCAGATAACAACAATATCCTAGCAAAATACGGAGCCACCGCCGGTTTTCTATCTATTGAGACATTAAAGATTTTCGTCTCCAAAATATGGTAAAATTTTAGTGGAAACTACCTATATTCAAAGCTCTTTTTGACGAAACTTAGCATCTTTGACAAACAATAGCAAGGCTTTGTCCTTTAAAGAATCTCTCATAAGATTTGGTTTTAGATTTTTTACGGAGTATTTTAACGTCATATGAACACGGCTGGGGAACGGATTATTCCTACCGAACTGCGTAACGAAATGTCTCGCTCCTACCTAGAATACGCCATGAGCGTAATCGTAGGTAGGGCCCTTCCCGATGCCAGAGATGGGCTAAAACCCGTGCATCGCCGCATTCTCTATGCCATGCACGAATTGGGGTTAACCGCCGATCGCCCATTTCGCAAATGCGCTCGTGTGGTCGGGGAAGTCTTGGGGAAATACCATCCCCACGGCGATAACGCTGTATACGAGGCTCTCGTACGCATGGCCCAAGACTTTTCCATGCGTGCGCCTTTAATTTCCGGGCATGGCAACTTTGGTTCCATCGACAACGACCCGCCAGCCGCCATGCGATACACCGAATGTCGCTTGCAACAGCTAACCAGCGACGCGCTGCTGCGGGATATCGACGCCGAAACCGTTGATTTTCTTGACAACTTTGACGGTTCCCAACAAGAACCCATCGTTCTACCAGCGCGGGTACCGCAACTTTTGCTCAACGGTGCCGCCGGCATTGCCGTGGGGATGGCCACCAATATCCCTCCTCACAACCTAGGGGAACTCGCCGATGGCTTAATTGCCTTTATCCGCAACCCGGAAATTAGCGACGAACAACTGCGGCGCATCATTCCCGGACCCGACTTTCCCACCGGCGGCAAAATTTTAGGAGTTTCCGGCATTCGGGATGCCTATACCACCGGAAAAGGCTCGATTATCATGCGCGGGGTGGCAGAAATCGAAACCATCGGTACGGGAGGACGCAGCGAGCGCGATGCCATCGTTGTTACCGAACTGCCGTACCAAACCAACAAAGCAGCCCTGATCGAAAAAATTGCCGACCTGGTCAACGACAAACAACTAGAGGGAATTTCCGATATTCGCGACGAAAGCGATCGCGAGGGCTTGCGCATCGTCATCGAACTAAAACGCGACGCCAACCCCCGGGTCGTCCTCAACAACCTCTACAAACACACCCCCCTACAAACCAACTTCGGCTGCAACCTACTGGCGTTGGTGGACGGCAAACCCCAACTACTCAACCTCAAACAATACTTAGAAGTCTTCCTAGAATTCCGCGTCGAAACCATCACCAGGCGAACCCGCTACGAACTCCGCAAAGCCCAAGAGCGGGACTTAATTCTACAAGGGTTGTTGGTAGCCTTAGAACATCTAGACGCGGTCATCGCCTTGATTCGCCATGCCGAATCTCCCGCCGTTGCCCGTCAAGAATTGGTAGAAAACTACGGACTGGTCGAACCCCAAGCCGATGCCATTCTGCAAATGCAGCTGCGCCGCCTCACAGCTCTAGAAACCGAAAAAATCCAGCAAGAACACGAACAACTACAAGAAAAAATTGCCGATTTGCAAGATATCTTAGCGCGGCGCGAACGGGTTTTAGGTTTGGTAGAAAGCGAAATCGAGGAAATTAAAGCCAAACACAACACCCCACGGCGGACCGTCATTGAAAAAGAAGAAGGAGAACTTGACGACATCGACCTCATCGCCAACGAGCCCTCGATTGTCTTGCTTACCGAACAGGGATACATCAAACGGATGCCTCTGAATACCTTTGGTACGCAAAGTCGCGCGACCCGAGGCAAATCTGCCACCAATCTCAAAGATTCGGATAGCATTGCTCACTTCTTCAACTGCCGCGACCACGATGGCATTCTATTCTTCAGCGAAAGAGGCATCGTCTATAGCCTCAGAGCTTATCAAATTCCTATGGGCTCTCGCACTGCCCGTGGCGTTCCTTTAGTGCAAATGCTTCCCATCTCCCGAGATGAAAAAATCACTTCAGTCATTCCCGTCAGAGATTTCACCGAAGATGACTATTTGGTCATGCTTACCAAGGGGGGCAATATCAAAAGAACAGCCCTATCTGCCTTTAAAAACATTCGCACCAACGGTTTGATTGCCATTTCCCTGGAAGAAGAAGACCAGTTGCGATGGGTGCGCCGCGCCCGCGCTGACGACAGCATTTTAATTGGCAGTCGCTTAGGCATGGCCATTCACTTCCAAATCAACAACGAACAACTACGCCCTCGGGGTCGGGTAACCCGTGGTGTCAAAGCCATGAATTTGCAACCAGAAGACGAATTGGTGGGAATGGATATCTTTCCCAGCAGCGTCATTGCTGAGTTTTTGAATGCAGACAGCGAAACCAGCGATGCTCAAACCTCTTTTGAAGAGGAAGACGCAAACATCACACCAGAAAATGAGGAATCCGATGCTTCGACCAAATTCAGCACAGGAACTGAAGAGGATCCCTACGTACTAGCCATTACCCAACAGGGATATGGCAAACGGGTAGCTGGTTCTCAGTTCCGATTGCAGCGACGAGCTGGAAAAGGTACCATAGCCACCAAGTTTAGAAAGGCCAACGATCGCTTGGCTGCCCTTCGCATTGTCAAATCCGCCGACGAACTGATGTTGATTACCCATCGCGGTATTATTATCCGCTACAGTGCCGGCCAAATTCCCACCCAATCCAAGCAAGCAACGGGGGTGCGCGTACAGCGCTTGGACGAAGATGATTTTATCGTAGCGGTAACGCCGGTACCGCCTATGGATATGGAAGAGGAAACAGAAGCTCAAGAATAGATGGCCTTTGCTTTTGGTGGGCAGTTAAGACAAATTCTGTCGTCCTTCCAAAGCACGAGCTAAGGTAACTTCGTCGGCGTACTCCAATTCTCCTCCCATGGGGATGCCAAAAGCAATTCGAGTCACTCGAGTAAAGGGTTGTAACAACTGCCCCACGTATAAGGTGGTGGTTTCCCCTTCCACGCTGGGACCGATGGCCAAAATCACCTCTTGGATGGATTCGTGGCTAGCACGCTTCACCAATTGCTCGATGGTGAGTTGTTCCGGTCCGATACCGTCCATGGGGGAAATCACCCCGCCAAGCACGTGGTACAATCCTTTATACTCGCGGGTTTTTTCTAAGGCGATGATATCCCGAGAATCCGAAACCACGCAAATGGTATTGCGATCGCGGTTGGGATTGCGGCAAATTTCGCAAGTAGGGTCGGCAGATAAGTGAAAGCAAGTTTGACAGACTCCTACCTGTTGCGAAGCTTCCACCAAAGCATTGGCAAGGGATTGCACTTCCTCTTGCGGACGTTTAATGATATGTAAAGCTAGGCGCTGTGCCGTTTTTGGACCTACACCGGGCAAGCGCTGCAATTCTTCAATTAGACGAGCAAGGGGACGCGTATAAACGGTTAACCTCCCAGAAAAACAACGATAAAAACCACAACCATCAAAAATTATGGCACATTTGTTCGCCGTCGATCTGCCTTTGGCGAATAGCTGAATCGAGAAGGTAGGACTACAATCAAAATAATGTAGGGGCTCTTTGACTTTTTGCCCTCGTTGTTACACCAGTTAACGAAATTGTCGAGCGACGCTCATGATGGATTTTCCCCTCGCCAGACAAAGATTTTATCAAGAAACGAGCCAACCAGAAGAACAAATCGATCTTGCCAAGGCTGCTCTGTACATTGCTCAGGAAGAATATCCCGAACTCAACGTGGCAGCCAATCTAGAATTTCTGGATGACATGGCAGCGGATTTAAAAACCCGTTTGCAAGGGCCGTACTATCCCATGCGGGTAATTAACACAATCAACCAGTATTTATACGAAGAAAAAGGATTTGCTGGCAATAGCGAACATTACTACGACCCGCGCAATAGTTTTCTCAACGAAGTTCTGCAACGTCGTACTGGCATTCCGATTACCCTGGCTTTGGTATATGCCGAGGTAGCCAGACGCTTGGATTTTCCCACGATTGGGATTAATATGCCCGGTCATTTTTTGCTACAACCGGAATTTGAAAATGCTGGGATTTATATCGATGCCTTTCATGGTGGAGAGGTGATGTTTGCCGAAGATTGCGCGCAATTGCTCAGCCACATTTATGGAGAATCCATTGATGTGGAGCAAGTTAAACCAATGCTGACTCAGATTGGGAAAAAACGTTTTTTAGCGCGGATGCTGACCAATTTAAAAATGATTTATCTGACGCTACAGGATATGGAAAAAACGTTGGCAGCGGTAGAAAGGATTTTGATGCTGTTTCCCGATGCTACCTCGGAAAATCGCGATCGCGGTTTGTTATATTACCAAGCCGGTCGTTGGGTAGAAGCACGTCAAGATTTAGAAATTTATCTCGATCGTACGCCCAACGCTCAAGATAAAGCTGTCATTCAGCAAATTTTAGATAAAATTTCCGAACAGTCTTAAAAAACCTTATTGGTAACTACAAATCAGGATTGTTAGAATATTCTCATTTGATGGGGAAAGTTTTTCGACAAAATGAAATAATACTATTTCTGAAAAACAATGATTTTTTTGGAATTTCCCCATGTCCCTGGTAGCGGGCACAAAGCCGAGCGTACCTAAAAAATATCCCTATTATTTCTTGCAGACTGTTCAGAAAATGGTATAACTTGAAAGTATGGTGGAAAAATAAACATATCCAACCACCATTTCGATGGTT
>CAYZHY010000020.1:33646-41760 GCA_964477525.1 uncultured Geitlerinema sp.
ATAACTTGAAAGTATGGTGGAAAAATAAACATATCCAACCACCATTTCGATGGTTGTATCTTTTCTGATTAGCCAGTTTTCCCCATCAAGTTGTGTCCAACGAGTTCGGAAACCATCAAAATGCCGCGTCTTAACCAACGTGCCCTGGAAATCCTCCGGAAGGAAATTATAAAAAAAACCAAAGACGATTCCGCAGACCAAGTTCGGCGGGATATTGCTATCAAAAGGCTGGAAAAATTATCTTCTCAAAAGGGAAATCCAGTAACTGAAGAAGAAATTCGCTATCTTTTAAAAGATTTATATCCCGAACTAGATAAAAAAGTTATACGCCGCGCCGCACGGGCCAACGGTCCGCCAGGAGCTTTACAAAAAATAAAGTGGGCAACCATCGGCATTACGGCTTTTGCTGGCGGTATTTTTATTCTCAATTTACCCTATCCTTTTATTCGCAATCCTGTTTCTAAAGTTGCACCGATCCTTTTATTACCCAGCTACGCAAGTATGGATTACAATTACCGACAAGCCATTTCTTCTGTGGAACAAGCGGACCAGTTGGTCCACAAAGCGACCAGTTGGGAAGATATTCAACTGGGGGCAGAAAAAGTCAACCAAGCACAAAACCATCTCAACCAGCTGCCGGTTTGGTTTTTGGGATACCAACCTCAAACCTACTGTACTTTGATGGGATGTACGTGGAAGTTTACGTTTGATGAGTTTAAGCAAGCTCGTACCCAGGTAGGGCGAATGAAAGCGAAGGTCTTTCAGGAAAAAAATGCCCGCGAAAAGTTGGAAAGCGCCCTAAATAAGCTAAAAACGGCGAAAGAAAAATACCATCAAGTTGAAAAACAAGCAAGCAAAAGAGAAGCGATCGCGCGCTGGCAAAGTGCTATTGATGAGTTGCGACAAGTTCCTGAAAGCACGCTAGCCGGGGAAAAGACAAGGAAATACCTACAAGCGCAACAGCGAGATTTTGAAAAAGTTGCTAGCTACACGCAAAGCGATCGCCGCAGCGATTCTTTGATTCAAGCTGCGAAAGCATTTGGTATGAGAGCTGCCGTAGCCGCTCAAAATCCCCCCCATTCAGTAACCGAATGGCAACGGGTAGCTAGGTTGTGGCAGGAAGCCATTCAAAGGTTGCAACAAATCCCCCTAAACAGTCCCAATTACAGAGAAGCTCAAAAAAAGCTGGCTACTTATACGGATAACTTAGAAGTGGTCAAAATACGGTTGCAAAAGGAAAAAGCCTCGGTAGCAGCTAGGTCAAATGCCCAACGAGCGATCGCTAATTGGCAAAGAACAGCCGCCCGAAATCCCAACGACCCCGACCTCAAAAGTCAATTGCAAGAAATTATTAACACCCTAGAAACCATCAAACCAGGAACGACGGTATATGCCAAAGCCCAAATATTGCTAGCCTTTGCCAAGGAAAAAATGCCAACTTTGTAGTTTTTGAGAAGATGGGGCGATTGGCTGGGAAAGCAATATTTTGCCATCGCAGCGAAATTGAGGAAAACCTATAGCAGTGACAGCACTGGTTCGAGCTAGAATGATACCAAATCCGACAAGTATACCAAAGCTGGATGGCGTCAACAACGCTGAATGCTGCTCGCTTAGGTGGAACGACAATACTTGTCCCGAGCTTGCCAACGGAAATCGAGGATACAAGTAGAAAGTTATGCCCTCGTTTTTTAGATCGTACTTTTTTTTGCTAGCGTTTGTCTTGGAATTTTCCTTACTTTCCCTGTCTTTTAATTGGATATGCGTATCTAAATTTTACAGAAAGCATACGATAGTTAATAAATATGTTTTTTTTTCGTTTTTTGGGAAAGACAGCGGTAAAGTGTTTTTGCAACATCTGCCAACAACGAGCAAATCTGCATCCCAGAGTTGCTAATTTTTCGTAGTCGAAGGGTGGCGAGTTTGTCTTCGTCGATAGCTACCTAGAGGAGAGATACCGCACTTTTTAAGGTAATCCCATCCCCTTTGGTTCCAGACCTTTTGGATACCAGTTTCTCTTTCGATCCACCGCGCTACTTTTGGACCAGTCCAAAAACCACCATCGATAGGAGGTTGTTGCAAAGCTTGTTGTAATTTTTGTAATTGCTCGTCATTCAAGAGAGCTTTATTTCCTCGTTTGTGCGTGCTTCGTTTTTTCCATTGATTGGCAACTCCTTGCTCTCCCTGTTTGTTGTATCTTCGTACGATTTTGCGAGCATAGTCGTAATTGATGCCTACTGCAACGGCACTGTTCTTAATCGACCAACCTAACGAAACTTTCCATAACAAATGCCACCTTCTTGCTTCCACGGGATCTCGGCTTTGGCGATACCTCTTTTTGAGTTCTTCGGAACTCAGGTACTGGGCTAAACTAGGTTTTCTCGACATAGCTAAATTTCACCGAGCTTCCCTTTCATTATAATCGGGTTTAGCGTAATCGGATATGGGAGGTTCTTCCCATACTATGTTTTGAACAATAACGATCGTCTTCGAATTTCCCAAACTAGAACTCTGGCGGATATATTGGAGGTTGAGAAAATTCGCGGGAAAATAGAGAACAATGGGTGACTCATTTTGAGCTTTTGAGTATGTCTATGATTTACCTTCCTGTTTCTTTAATTTTGTTCTTGTTGTTGTTGCTGCTATTTCCTTTTATCTGGTTTGCCATTACTCTGGATGCTTTGGAAATTGCAGCAGCCAAACTCGGTTTTTCTCCGGATGTGGCGTTGCTGTTGCTGGCTGCCAGCATCCTCGGCAGTACCATTAACATTCCTCTATACGAGGTGGAGTCGGAAGTAACTGTAGCTTCTAGTATTACAGAAATGTGGTTGCGCCAGTTTTGGGGCATTCCGCTACGCAAAATCGAACAAAAAACGGTGGTTGCTCTCAATGTCGGTGGCGGTTTGATTCCAATTGTTTTGGCTTTGTACCAACTCCGACAAGCGAGTTTTGTGAAAATTGCGGTGGTGACTGCAATTGTTACGCTGGTTTGCTATTTTGCTTCCAACGTGGTTCCCGGTATTGGGATTAGCATGAACCCTTTGTTGCCTCCAGTAACGGCTTCTTTATGTGCCATTTTGCTTACCGAAGTATCTGCAGAAGCCCCACCCATTGCCTTTGCTGGCGGTGTTTTGGGTACGTTAATTGGTGCCGATCTTTTGAATTTGCAAGCCATTCAACGCATGAGTCCTGGGGTTCTCAGTATTGGTGGTGCTGGCGTTTTCGATGGTATTGCTTTGTGCGGCTTTTTTGCTTTGCTGCTTAGTTAATACCATTTCTGAAAAAGAGCGATCGCTCCATGGAAGTCGGGGCGATCGCATTTTTCAATTGTTGAAAACGAAACTAATGCTTGGCTTGTATGCGTTCCACGGAAACTTCATTGGGACATTCTTGCCCTTGTTCCACCTGAGAAATATTGCTCAAGGTAGTTTCGGCAATTTTATTGAGAGCTTCTCGGGTAAAGAACGCTTGGTGTCCGGTAATCAAAACATTAGGAAAAGTAAGCAAACGCTCGAAAGCATCGTCTTGAATGACAATTTCCGATAAATCTTCAAAAAACAGGTCTTCTTCCTGTTCGTAAACATCCAATCCCAAAGAACCAATTTTGCCAGATTTTAACCCATCAATCACTGCTTGGGTATCGATCAAACCACCGCGACTGGTGTTTAAAACCATCACCCCATCTTTCATCCGAGAGAGCGTTTCGGGATTGATTAAATGATAAGTATCTGGCGTTAGCGGACAGTGCAAGCTAATAATATCGCAACGAGAAAATAGTTCTTCTAAAGATACGTATTCCACGCCCATTTCTTTACAGTCAGAATTGGGCATTAGGTCGTAGGCTAACAACTTGCAGCCAAATCCTTGGAAAATCCGAGCGACAATAGCACCGATTTTGCCAGTACCAACAATCCCCACAGTACGCTGGTGGAAGTCAAAACCGAGCAAACCGTTTAAGGAAAAATTACTTTCGCGAACCCGATTGTAGGCGCGGTGAATTTTCCGATTGAGGGCGATCGCCAATCCTACAGTATATTCTGCCACAGCGTGGGGAGAATAGGCAGGAACGCGAACCACAGTTTGTCCCAATTCTCTAGCCGTTTGCAGGTCTACATTGTTAAATCCCGCACATCGCAAAGCAATGAGTTTGGTTCCGCCATCCGCTAGTTTTTTCATGACTTCGGCGTTTAAATTATCGTGAACGAAAACACAAACGGCAGGATAGCCATAGGCTAGGGGAACGGTTTCTGGGTTTAAACTGGGTTCTAGAAAGTTGATTTCGTGGTTGTAATTTTCGTTAGCAGCTTCTAGGAAAGTGCGATCGTAGCTTTTGGTGCTAAAAACAGCTAGTTTCATAGTTTTTCCTTGGTGCCAATGCTGTTATTTTGATTGCAAACGGTAGGTTCCAGCATAACGTTTGGTTCCGGGAAGTTTCCGTATAATTTTTATGTGACGTTTGAATTTTCTGTATATAATGCAAAGCGATGGCGACCGGCTTTTTTGGCTTCATAAAGAGCGCAATCGGCTTGTTCGATGAGGGTTTCGTATTGCATATTGCTCGTGGGAATTAAACTGGCTATACCCAAACTCAAAGTAACATAACTGCTCACCGGCGAAGCTGCATGGGGCAAACACAAACGCCGAACGATCCCCTGAATATTTTTGGCCACTTCGATGGCTCCGGCAGCAGGCGTTTTTGGTAGAATCACTGCAAACTCTTCTCCCCCATAACGAGCTACCATATCGGCAGGTCGTCTGGCAGATTGCTGAATGGCATCGGCAACGCTACGCAAACATCTGTCTCCTTCTTGATGTCCGTGGGTATCGTTATATCTTTTAAAAAAATCTACATCGCAAATAATCAAAGAAAGGGATCGTTTGGCTTCCCATAGTTGTTGCCACTGCTGCTGTAAATATTCTTCAAATCGCCGGCGGTTTGTAACCTGAGTTAGGGGATCGATATAGGCAAGGTCTTTTAATTCTTTGTTTGCTATGGATAGTTCTTCGCAAAGGCTGTGCAGCAACTCTGTTGCTAAAGTATGGATTTGCGACTGTGCTAACAAAAGTTGATGGATATCCAAAATTTTATAAATTGGACGATGGTTTTTAGAACTAGTATCTGACGCATCCTGGCTATTTGATTGTTCTCGCACGACAATCGGTTCGTAAAGTAAATTGGGAGGTCGAGATAAAACCTGCTGGGCAGCTTGAGAAATTAAAACCTGCTGGGGAATAACCATTAAATTGACCGTAACAAAGCGATATAAATAGCCAATTGGTCTTTTTAAAAAAAGTTCCCGACCGTAAGGACGACTTAATTGCTCGAAAAAATGTTGTCGGGAAATCATTCCTACTAATTCGCCTTTATACGTTAGAATAATACCTGGTAAAGAAGGGTTATTTTCAAAAGCCCGAGCAGCTTGGTAGGAATAACTGTAAATTTCTAACTGGGTTTCGTAAAGCTGCAAGTCCGCCAAAGTAGATTCTAAGGAAAAATGAGTTTTAGATTTCGCTGGGGGGCGCAGGTAGGGCTCCAAGTCTGTTAGTTCCATAAGAAATCTGGCAACAAAACGCAGATAAACATTTTGGTAGATTGAATGTAACTTTATTTACATTTCCCATAGCTTTCTTTACTAGCTATTGTATTTCACAAATTCCCAAGAAACTGAATTCTTTGAATTTCTTTATTGGGAAGTCCGTTCGCAAAAGCAAGCGCCAAGAGTTCTAAATTCTTGATATTTTAACCGGACCATCTAAGGGAATTCCCGAATCTGAGTTGGTTTCCCTATGAAAATCCAGAAAAATTCCCGCAAATTTCTCCTTGACAAAAAATCAATTTTTTTATAAAAAGCTATTTTTTCTTGTTCGTTTCCCTCTTTTCCAGCAAAATAGAAATTTCAGCGAAAAACGAAAGATAACATTTTTTCACTAGGTCTCTATTTTGCAGCGATCGCCTCGTACAATAAGAAGCAGGTATTGCGAAATAGACGGAGGAAACAACCATCCATGCCAGTTGCCGTTGGAGTTATTGAAACCATGGGATTCCCTGGGATGTTGGCCGCCGCAGATGCTATGGTGAAATCGGCTCGTGTAACTGTCGTACAGTATTCGCGGGCAGAAAGCGGCCATTTCTTCGTAGCGATCCGGGGACCGGTTTCTGAGGTGAAGCGGGCTATGGAAGATGGCATTGCAGCAGCAGAAAAACCTTACGGTTCCCAAGTGCTTACCCACTACATGATTCCCAACCCCCCAGAAAACGTTGCTACTGTCTTACCTGTAGACTATACAGAAGCTGCAGAACCTTTCCGATAGCTTTTTGGGGATGTTTTTATTCCTGTATACAGCGATCGGCAACGCTCGTAAAACCCCTTACAATTTTAAGCACCTTGGTGCCGCCAACGCCATCGAATTGTTGGATATTTTGAAGAAACCTGGAGCAAATTTATGACACAAGAAGCAGTTGGATCTCTAGAAACGAAAGGATTTCCCGGTGTTTTAGCCGCTGCTGATGCCATGCTAAAAGCCGGTCGGATTACCCTCGTCGGCTACATTCGTGCTGGTAGCGCTCGTTTTACGATTAACATTCGTGGTGACATTTC
Source organism: uncultured Geitlerinema sp. (assembly GCA_964477525.1). GTDB lineage: Bacteria > Cyanobacteriota > Cyanobacteriia > Cyanobacteriales > PCC-9228 > PCC-9228. Next base: position 40,243 of record CAYZHY010000020.1, read on the forward strand.
CGAAGTCAAAGTTGCCATGGATGCTGGCGTAGCAGCTGTAGAGAATGCCTATGGTGGCGTTTTGGAATCTTGGGTAATTATTCCGCGACCCCACGACAATGTGGTGGCCGTTATGCCCATTGATTATTCCGAAGCCGTAGAGGTATTTCGCGAGCAGGCTCAAGGACTAAGATTGCCAGGACAACGTGGCAACGGTTCCGCAGCCCAATAGATCGATAGCCAAAAAAAAATCGGGATGACTGGATTCGAACCAGCGGCCCCTTCGTCCCGAACGAAGTGCGCTACCAACCTGCGCTACATCCCGATACCTTTCTATTTATGTCCTAGGTTAACACAAAATCTTGTATGTAGATAGGATAAAAGGAAGAAATTCGTCGAACGATTTGGAAACAGATATAGAGTGACTACAAACAAACCTAGTTGGCTGCGAGTCAAAGCTCCCCAAACCGAACGTATTGGTGAAGTTCGGGGAATTCTACGGGAATTAGGCTTAAATACGGTCTGCGAGGAAGCATCTTGTCCGAACATTGGCGAGTGCTTCCACAAAGGGACCGCGACATTTTTGATTATGGGGCCTGCTTGTACTCGTGCTTGCCCTTACTGCGACATTGATTTTGAGAAGTCTCCCAAAGCGCTCGATCCCACAGAACCCGAAAGGCTGGCTACGGCCGTCCAGCAAATGGGATTGAACCATGTGGTGATCACCTCGGTGAATCGAGACGATTTAGATGATGGGGGTGCTTCTCAATTTGTACGCTGCATCGAGCAAGTGCGATCGCGTTCTCCCCATACGAGCATTGAGTTGTTAATTCCAGATTTTTGTGGCAACTGGGATGCTCTCAAAACGGTCTTGGATGCGGGGCCGGAAGTTCTCAACCACAACATCGAAACCGTACCCCGTTTGTATCGGCGCGCTCGTCCTGGGGGAAATTACCAGCGTAGCCTAGAGTTGTTGCGGCAAACCCGTGCCTATGCCCAGTGGGTATATACGAAATCTGGCATCATGGTAGGCATGGGAGAAACCGATGAAGAGGTACGTCAGGTAATGCGGAATTTGCGGGATGTAGATTGCGACATTTTGACCATCGGTCAGTACCTGCAACCGAGCAGCAAACACATGAAGCTGGATGATTTTATTCCGCCAGAACAGTTTGAGGCTTGGCGGGAATACGGAGAATCCATCGGGTTTTTACAGGTGGTTGCTTCTCCTCTAACTCGGAGTTCCTATCATGCGGAACAAGTTCGAGATTTGATGGATAAGTATCCCAGAGCCAAAACCTAATTGTGGTTGGGGATTTTTCCCGTCTTGGTCAATAGCCTTTGGGCTATTGACTTATATTTATGGATTGTATAGACAAGACAGGCGATCGCTGAGGATCGAAGTTTTCAAGAAAGGGGCCCCATGGCCAAAAGTTGATTGTCCAACTATATAGCAACTTTACCTTCAATATAAATGGAAAATTTGCTAGAAGTTGGGAAACCCTGTAGGGGCAGTTCCAGAATTGCCTCTAGTTGCTT
>CAYZHY010000021.1:0-41386 GCA_964477525.1 uncultured Geitlerinema sp.
ACAGTGAAATTGTGGAATCGCCAAGGGGAACGCCTGCATACTCTCGAACACCAAGATTCGGTTGAGCACGTAGCCTTCAGTCGAGATGGCAACACCCTGGCTTCTGCTAGCGGTGACAATACGGTGAAATTGTGGACAGAATGGACAACAGGAGACGAACTCATCCAAAAGGGATGTCAGTGGTTGCAAGATAATGACGTCCACCCTAAAAAGTGGAACCATTTGACCGTTTGCAAACCTTGAACGTCCCCACCATCCAACCCAACCAGGAGGAATCACCATTATGTCTCAGGTAGAAACCGTTTTAAACATGCTGAAACCGATTATTCCCTCCATGTCGGCTGAAGAAAAATCGCAGTTGCTGGAAGAACTCAAGAAATTATTGAAAGGTAGCAGTAGCGACGCTCATGCCAATGCTGCTAGTCAAAATCAGTCGAATACCGTTAGTAATGTTAGCTTTGACGGTGGCGGCAACAATGCTATGAACTTCTCGCCAGTGCAAAACTCCGGTGGCAATGTGGATGTTTCCCCCAACTTCCAGCAAACCACATCTTCTGGCGAAACCCAAGAACTGGTGCAAGCCTTGCAGCAGTTGAAACGAAGCATCAACGAAACCCCCGATTTGAATCCTTTGCTTAAAGATGCGGCACAGCAACAGGCAGAAAAGCTAGAACAGGAGGTCCAAAAGTCGCAACCGGATACCAGTTTTATTGAACAAACAGTGAAAACCCTACAGGAAGGATTGCAAGGTGTCCAGAAGTTGGCAAAACCGACTCAAGAAGTCGCCAAATTGGTCGGTAGCCTGTGTGGCATCGCTTTATAATGTTGGCTCGGCAGATGGGATTTGTCCGGGTTTGAAGAAACGAACCGTTGGTCTCCATCCGAAATTCGTTGGAATAGATTCGAAGAAAATACAAAATCCGCTTGAATAAACTTCAATCGCCCTTACCCCCCCGCTGCAATGCCCTGAGCCTGCCGATAACCACTCTCTCCCAAGCTCCCAAGCCCCCACGCTCCCAAGCCCCCACGCTCCCACGCTCCCACGCCTAACTGTGCGGTTCCCCAAACAAAACCAACGAACAGTTCAGCTCTTTAATCACTTCTGTGGTCACGTCGCTAACCGACAAACCACCAGCCGTACGCCGTCGTATGGAGCGCAAAACTACCATATCCACAGATTTCGCTTCTGTTAAAATTACCGGTGCTGCTTCATCTCCGGGAACCGTCTTGATGCGTACGGTACCGCTGAACGAAACTTGCGAGAAAACATTATACATCTCTTTTTCAAACAGTTCGATCTGTTCCGTAGGCGTCCGGGAATCGCATACATGCAACAGAATCACTTCCGCCTGGTTGCTGTCGGCAAACAACTGGGCAAATCGCACCGCACGTACTGCTTGTTGCGTTAAATTTTTCACCGGCACTAAAATCCGATGGATGTTCACCGGGTCATCCAGCAACCGCACCATTGCCACTGGACAGTGAGCCGACCAGAAAACACTATCCACCACCGTACCAAACAATCGCGCCCGCAAGCCCGTCGTTTCGCTCCATCCCATTAAAATCAGGCTAGCATTGTTTTCCCTAGCCGTACGAGTGATTCCTTGAGCCACATCATCATCAATGCGAATTTCTCCCGAAGCTGGCACCTGAAACTCCCGACTCACATCCACAGCTCGATCGAGCAACTGCTGGCTGTGCCGTAGGGATGAATTCAACAAAGGCTCGTCCATGTGAACCTGTGCCATCACCACCGACAGGGGAATCACCGTTCCCGACTCGTGACGCGCCAACAATGCCCCCATTTCTACCAACAATCGCTCCGTCAGTGGATTGTACACCGGCACCACCACCGCAAACCTGTGACTGATGCCATGCGCGATCGCATCTTCCTCTTCTTGAGATTCCCACCAAATCGTATTGTCTTCCTTTTCCAACTCTTGAATTGGCAGTTCTAACTTACTGGCAAATCTAGATGTCAATATTGGCCCCACCAGCGAAGTCACAAGCATCAGCACTACGACGCTGTTAAAAATTTCCGCATCGATCAAGCGATCGCCATTGGGTGCGATCGCTTGATAAGCCGCCAACGCCGCCGCTAGCGTCGCTGCCACTTGGGGAATCGACAGCGACCACATCGTTAGCATTTCCTGCCAGTTGTAGCGATAGAACCACTTCGCCAAAAACGACGCTGCTAACTTACTGAGAAACAACAGCGCCACCACTGCCAACGGCAGAGCCAAAGAAGTTTGTAACGTGGAAAGAAACGCCGACACATCCAGCAACAACCCCATCGACACGAAAAAGATAGGAATAAAGAGAACGCTGCCCACAAACTCCACCTTTTCCTTCACCGGACCGTTACCAACCACGTCATTGACCGCCAATCCTGCCAAAAAAGCCCCGACAATTTTATCTACATGAATCAGCTCCGCTCCCATGGAAGCCAAAAACACGGCCAGCAATACAAATAAAAACTGATTTCCCTCATCATCCCCCGTTCTACGAAAATATTCTTTCCCCACTCTATCCAACCCATACAAAACCATCATCGCATAAATCGCCAGCGACATCACTTGCACCACCAGCGACACCAAAGAAAATTCCCCAGCATGCACCGACACGCAAATAGCCAAAACCAACAAAGCGGCAATATCCGTAAAAATCGTTGCCCCAATCGTTACCACCACCGGTTCGCTTTCCGCTACACCCAACCGTTTGACAATGGGATACCCCAGCAACGTGTGAGAGGAAAGTAACGACCCCATCAAAATTGCACTGTTCCAGTTCAAACCAAATAACTTGCCCACCAGCATGCCACCTACTAAAGGCAGCAAAAACGTAGTGGCACCAAAGCCCAACGAGCGATTTTTCTTTTTGCGAAACTCCTCCAGGTCAATTTCCAACCCCGCCACAAACATCAAATAAATCTTGCCAATATCAGAGAGGAGTTTGGTCGTTTCCGATTTCGCATCCAGCAACTGCAAGCCATCCTGACCCAAAACCACACCAGCCAGCAGCAATCCCACCAATCCCGGAATCCGCAATCGTTCAAAAATCGGGGGAATAGTCAAAATGACCAGCAGCAGGATGGTAAAACTTACAATAGGGCTATTGGGCAAGTTACTTAAAATCTGTTCCATTAGGCTCTCCTAGAAAAGGGCATGGGGGCATGGGAGCATGGGGGCACTTTTCGACAACGAAGGTGCTCGTGGCAAAGCAGGCTCAGAATGGGAGGGCAGATTGATAGGAGTTCTCGTGGTTACCTAAGTTGAGGGCAACCACACCGGATTAGCCCTTAATTCCAACATCAGGACGTAGAAATCCCCTTTTTACGATCGAACCCCCATACTAGCACCAAAGTTGAGCATCAGAGTATGAGGGTTTTTGAGCGAGCGATCGCAAAAATTGTTAATCTCTAATATAATCGTTTTCTGAAAAATTTTGTACGATGCGATCGCTTAATTTTGTCCGTACATTTTACCTTAATAACCTACCAAATCAGCCATTCTCGTATAACAAAAAACAATTAAATAATTTTTCTTCTCGTATAATTAATTCTGATTCTTAACACTACCTCAAACAACCACGCTCCATCAACTCGCACATCCCTTCAAAATCCAACCCAACACCATCCCCAACCCACCAAAACGCACCACCTGCCAAAACGGTTCTTTCAAGCTGTGCCAACCAAACAAATCGCTCTCCAAACGTAACTGTAAGGTGTCGATTTGCGTTTGGATGCGTTTTAACTCCGCTTTCACTTCTTGCTTCTCAGCATCGCTCAGGTTACTTTTCAGCTCCCTTTTCAACCTCTGCTGGCGTTGCTGCAACTCGTTTTGCACCTGGCTATCCTGCCGTACTTGATAGTAACGTTCCTGAAGCTGCTGCAATTGTGCTTCCACCACGTGCAACGCTTCCGGAAAATCGAGTTCGTCGATATTCACATCGCTATGGGCGCGGTTTTCTGGTTCGCGAGAAGGAGGTTCTGAGGGCGAAGTCATGGAAAATTTCCTGCAATAGCTGTCAGAATAAACAATTAAATACAGCCGACGAACTATATTTTTGGCAATTCCTATGACTCAATCTACACCAATGCCCACCGACCGTCTAGAAAATCCCACCTCAGCCGCCTTACAATCCTACAGTACCGAAGAACTAACTCAAGCTGTGGTGGAACGCCTGAGCATTACCAACAGCGACTGGCACAAGCTCAAAGGCAACCGCAAAGCCCGGTCTACCGAACAAGCCGCTACTGCCTTAATGCTCTTGCTCAAAGACCAACCAGAAGCCGCTCTCGAAAGGTTAAAACAAGCCACCGGCTGGTTGGATGGTTCCATTTCCGCCCCTCCGTGTCCCACCCACGGACATCACCATCGTTAAAATAGAAAGATAGTAGGAAGCTTGCGGTTTGAGTACGCTCACCGCAACGACAGCGTGGGAGCTTGGGAGCTTGGGAGATAAAAATGCAAAATGAACTGTTTTCAACCATGCCCCCATGCCCCGATGCTCCCATGCCCCGACGCCCCGAAGCTCCGACAATTCACCGCCGCGACTGCCAACTACGCAAATCGTAGCCAAACAAACTGGGGTCGATTTCCTCTAAATTTATGTCATCTAAGCCGTATTCCGACCAACGCCGGTCTACCATCGCCGCTACGTCTGGGTCGGATTCCAACGGTTCTCCCCACTCGTGTTCCGTTTCTGGGGGAACTTTCGTGGTGGCATCGACGCCCATTCTGCCGCCCAAACCAATTTTCTTGCTGGCAAAATCCAAACTATCAAAGGGCGTATTCTCCAATACAAACACATCGCGGCTGGGGTCGACTTTAGACGAAATCGCCCAAACCACCTGACGGGGGTCGCGAATGTTAATATCTTGGTCTACCACAATGACAAATTTGGTATAGGTGAACTGCGGCAAAGCACTCCAAAATGCCAAAGCTGCCCGACGGGCTTGCCCTGGATAGGCTTTTTTAATGGAAATAATCGCCGCCTTGTAGCTGAGGGATTCCATGGGTAGGAAAAAATCTACAATTTCCGATACCTGTTCCCGTAAAATAGGTGTATAAATGCGATTGAGTGCGATCGCGAGCATCGCTTCTTCTTTGGGAGGACGGCCGCTAAAGGTGGTTAAATAAATCGGGTCTTTCCGATGGGTCATGCAGTGGAAGCGAATCAGGGGAGCATCTTCCACACCGCCATAGTAGCCCATGTGGTCGCCAAAAGGACCGTCGGGCATGGTTTCGCCGGGGGTAATGGTTCCTTCTAAAATAAATTCGGCATCGGCAGGTACTTCCAAATCCAACGTTTGGCACTTGGCAAGCTTCACCCCAGAACCACCGTACAAACCGGCAAACAACCACTCCGATAAATCCACCGGAATCGGCGTTGCTGCCGCCATCACCAACAACGGATCGATGCCCAAGGCAATGGCAATTTCCAGCTTTTTCCCGTTTTCTGCCGCTTTTCGCAAGTGTCTTGCCCCGCCGCGAACCGACAGCCAGTGAACGGTCATGGTATTGTGGGATTGCAGTTGCAGGCGATAAACACCCACATTCGGCGTTCCCGTTTCGCAATCTTTGGTCATCACCAGCCCCAAGGTGATAATTTTGCCGGCATCGTTGGGATAAGGGCGAATTAGAGGCAACTTGTGCAAATCCAAGTCGTCTCCTTCCACCACCACTTGCTGGCAGGGAGGGAAGAAATTGCGAGTTGGTTTGGCTTTGAGAACATCAAACAAAACTTTGCCAAAATCCACCGCCTGGGAAATCTTTTTGGGAGGCTTGGGTTGCTGCAACATGGCTAGCTTTTTCCCCAATTCCTCCAACTCGGCGGGTTCCGACATGTTCATCGCCCAGCAAATTCTTTCTTCAGTTCCCAGAAGGTTGATGGCAACGGGGTGATTCGACCCTTTGACGTTTTCAAAGAGCAATGCTGGTCCGCCGCCTTTTAACATGCGGTCGGAGATTTCTGCAATTTCTAAATCGGGGTCTACCAACGCGGAAATTCGCCGCAACTGACCCCGCTCTTCTAAAAGGTTTAAAAATTCCCGCAAATCTCTTGCCATAGTTAAGATACGTAAAGTTCTCCCAATCCTCATTATGCGCTAAAATTGGTTTGCAGGCATTGTTAGCATTGGGGTGCTTTCCTGATATGCTGTTTTTAAGGCGCACCCAACTGCTTTTAAACGGCCTCCTTTATGTCTGAAAACGGTTTGCCCCCCACAGCAGTGACAGCCAACTCCGGTTCTTCATTTTCTCCCCCATACGCCAATGGTGGATACCGCCAAAACGAGGCGACGCTATCCCCGTACCAGCATTTGAGTCGGTATCTTTACTATGCCCTTGCCCACATCCACAGCTACCATCCCCACTGGTTAAAGGAAAAATACCGTCACTACAATTGGAAAAGCGATCGCATTGCCACCCAGGTTACTGAGAAACTTGCTACCAAACTCCAACCCGCCCAAGATACCGATTCTGTCATCGAAACCGTTCTAGAAATTTTACAATTTTTCTTCATCCCACGCTTCTTTCTTTCTACCCAATTTGCTGGGTTGCTAGACGAACTGCGGCAAGTTCTCGCTACCTACCCCCATCTGAGCGTACCGCCAACCCCATTTTCCTTTGCAGAAATTTCGCCGCCACACTATCAAAAAAACGGTACTGCCAACACCGGTAATATTGCTTTATTACTTTTAGATGCGGAAAACTTTCAAATTTCTCCAGAAGAAGAACAATTTTTAAACGAAATTTGCCAGCATACCATTCACGTTAAAATTGCCTTTGCCCACTGGCAGGGGATGGGCAAAAAAGATGCGGAACTGCACAAACAAGGCTATCAATTGGTTCACGTTCCCTCAGGTAAAGACAGTGCCGATGTTAAAATGGCTTCGGTGGGGGCTTCGATTTTTCTGCAATATCCTAACGCCCAAGAGATTTTTGTTTGTTCCTGCGATGGTGCTTTAACCCATCTTTCCAACACGCTCAACTCCCACGGTTTGACAGTTTATCAAGTTCAAAAACAAGGCAAACAAATCGCCGTTTACAATAGCAAAACGGGAGAACATCACAGCAAGTCATGGGAAAAACACCCCGATATCGACACCCCCGAAAAATATCTGCAAAATATCGGTCATATTGTTCGTAATTTGCAAGAAAGAAACCAGCAGCAATGGGTGGCTTTAACAGCGATCGCAGAAACGTTTGTCGATCGCTATAAACTCGCACTGGAAACCATGGGAAATCAATATTTTCCCAATGAAAGCACGATTCAGATTCTATCAAAATATGCCAATCATTTGGTGGTTTACCAACCTATGGGAGAACCCGACGCTTACGTCACTGTTTTCGAACGAGCGACTGCAGAAACCCTTTCCCAAAACGGCCAACCACCTTCCGCAGTAGAATGCTCAGATTCTACCACACAAACAGCTACATCTAAAACCAATTCCAAAATTTCATCTCCCCAGGAACTAGAGAAAATGCTACAAAAATGTTGGCATTCTCTAGAGAAGAAGCAACCTGGCAAACCAATTACACCAGGCAAGTTGGGAGTTGAGTTTCGCAATCGTTACAGAGAAAAAGCCACAACAGCCATCGTACGGTTGGGCGTTGCCAACAGCTTGCAGAAATTTTTAGCCCAATGTCCCAGCTTTATTTTATACTCGGGGACCAAAGAATATTACGTCGCGATCGCGGCTACCTATCGGATCGAATCCCCGCTAGATTTAGAAAAAATTTTAATCAATTTATGCCGCCAACTGATCGAAACTCGTTGCCAACCTCACTCTCCCAAACTCGACTTGAGTACCTTAGCCGCCGAATTTAACAAACAGTACCAACTTCCCCTCACCAAAATTCTCAAACACCTCAACCTTCCAATCAGCCTTCCCCGCTATCTCCAATCCTGCGATCGCCTTTCGGTGGAGAAATATGGCAAAAGCTATCTCGTTTATCTAAAATAACCAATAACAGAACGACCTGGTCCCCTTGTCGGAGAAAATTCAAGTTTCATCTCCAGAATCTGATACGAACCATTTTCCCCCAACCCCCCCATGCACCCACACTCCCTACCTCTTCATCCTCCTGCTACGATAGAAATACCGTAACGTAGCAATTTTTTTCTTGAGAGCCTTGTCAATAAGCCGCAATTGTTGCACTTGATTGCGGAGACGATTGGCTCTTGCCGTAGCATCCCGTTTGTGTTCCAATGCCGAACGTGCCATTGTCTCTTCATCTTTTTCTAAAGCCAAAACCGCTCTTTTTTGCCAAGTATCTGCTTGCTCTAAAGCTTCTTCGTATTCGGCATTTAACTTTTTTTTAGCGACCACAGCATTGCTGTAAGCTTGTTCGAACAGGGTTAAAGCCGTTTTAGGATCGTCGGTATTCAAACCATACTGGATGAGATCGGATAATCCGTAAACGCCAATCAAACTCAAACCAGTAACACCGCCTAAAACCGCACCACCCATTACGCCGGCAACACCGCCGATAAAACCACTACCCAGCAAAGCAGCCAAATCGCGAATTTGTTCGCTGTTTTTTTGACCAATTTTGCACCAAGCGACAAAATGTTCGCAATTATTGGTCAAAACGTTGTATTTATTTTCGCCCAAACGACTTTCCGCTCTTTGTACCACCATATCTGGTGGATAGCTATCGCGGTACTGTTTCACAAACAACGGATTGCCCTTGTGAAATTCGTCTAAACTCAATCGACGAACGCCATGGATACGCGAATATTCAATTGCTGTACCGTCGCCGCAGTCGATGGCATGGTGGTCGTACAACCCCCGATACTGGTCTACAAAAATATGATCCCCTCGGGCCATAGGTATGCTACGATTCTATCTATTCCTTTTCTAGGATAGCTTGTTCTCGGACATTTGGCTGGGAATCTTGCAAATTAAGTTGTTAGGCTTCATTTTCCAGCTTTCCTGACTGCCAACTGTCTGATGCTGGATACAAAATAGGGGATGCTTGCGATTCCATCTGTGATGGTGATTGGCCGATGGTTGCGATCGCACTTTTAATGGTAGCTGCTACAGGTACGGCAATTAAAACGCCTAAATAACCAGCAACTTGAACGCCCACCATCAGCGAAAATAAAACCACAATGGGGTTGAGCCCCGTCAAACTTCCCAACAAACGGGGAGTGACCGTATTTTCAATAATTTGATCGACAATTAACGCGATCGTTAAAACTTTAACCCCCAGCCAAAAGCTTTTCAAGGCCAGGAGAAAGCTAACCGCGCAAATGCTCAAAATGGCACAAAAAGGAACCAGCCCCATGATACCAATTCCCAAGCTAAATAGCAAAGCAAAAGGAACGTTGAGCAACCAGAAAATCGGAACCATAGAAACGCCAATCGTACTGGCCAAAGTCACCTGATTGACCACATAACTGTGGAAATTTTGACTGAGTAAGCCCAAAAAGCGATTGCCCCGTTCGCTGGAAAGCAAAGCTTGCAGAAAATTTTGGAGAAACTTCGGTCCAAAAATAGCAAAGAAAACCGTTAAAACCCCAATAAAAGCAATTTGGAACAAATTGTTAATCGTTCCCAAAGCAAAATTTGGCAAGCCAATCAAAAACGCTTGCAATTCGTTTTTCAACTTCGACTTAATCGCCGTATTCCAAGCCTCAATATCGGTCTCTAAATTGTTCGTGTTCAGATCGAGCCAATTAAAAACAGCTTGAAACTGGATATTATTGGCAGACTCAACCCAAGTGGGTAGGCGATTGACAAGCTTGTTGAACTCTCCCGCCAGAAAGGGAATGCCCACAATTGCCCCAGCCACCAAAAGCGAAACCACCACCAAAAAGACCAGCAAGACAGCATAACCTCTCCTGAAACCGTATTTTTCCAGCAATATCACTGGATAGTTCAGCAAAAACGCCAGCAACGCCGCCGCGATAAACGAGGTAATTAGCGTTTGAAAATAGTCAATAACGAGTAGCAGCACCCAACCATTGAGTACAATCAATGGAAAAATCAATAAAAATACAAGCCAACTTGGTATGCGATTGTTCAATTCCATAAGTCTCATTTGGCATTGAAGAACAACAAACAGCAGATCTTCTCTAGGATAAAAGACAATCCAATATTATACAGAGTAGTAGACAACAGCAAGCTTCAAAACCTACGCTCAAAGAAGCCTAAAAGGCTACCAACCGCAATATTTACAGTCATTTCTAGAACATTGTACCAATCCTGCCCAGAGTGCCCCATCTCCCAACTGCCCATCTAGCTACCGAAATTTTGAAAAAATAGGAGCAAAACAGCTATAATAAAAGATAGTATGGAAATATCTGCCTACCTGCGGGCGTAATTCAGCGGTAGAATGTCGGCTTCCCAAGCCGGTCGTCGTGGGTTCGAATCCCATCGCCCGCTTTTTCGTTGTATGTACCTACGTAGATATACACCTACCTATCCCCATCTGTCTTGCCCGTCCGGGATTTTCCTGATAGTCGATCGCCAACTCCATGGCGTAGGATGGTAGTAAGCCAAAAGTAGGTACGTGCGTACTGCCCCGAGAAGGGAAACCAGGAAAACCAGTAGCCTCCCTCTGGACTGGAAGCTAGGCGGGGCCGTTCGACATGCTAGGATTTTACCTGTGAAATTGGCGACTCTGTCCTGATTGAGTACATGCCATGTTACTTCCCGGAGAAACACAATCCGATCGGCTTTGGGAAAAGTTACCAAAAGAAGCTAAAAAATGGGCAGAAAATCTCCCCTGGGAACAAAGACGCTACGTTCTCTCTCTGTGCCATCTTTTGCTAGCTTCGCCACCTGACAAGCAGGCGGAATTTCTTGACGAGTATACGGCAGATGGATTGGTATCTCGTAGTTTGGCGGACTACGATACCAAACAAAAAGTGTTGCGGTACTTGCAGTATTTTCAAATTCAAACCACTTTGGAAGAATCTGTAATGCGCGATTATATCCGCCAATTTTACGTTCACTGCGCTCAAGATTTGCATCGCCAACCGGAGTTATACCTGAAAGTGGCTATTCGGTTGTTGAGCAGTACCCAAGAGTGCAACAACGCTTTTAACTATATTTTGGGCTTTGAAGTGTTTAAAATGCTGTTTCGCATGAGTTGGTTGCAGCACGAGCGTCTTTATTCTATTCAGAAAAATCAAGAAGATTTTTTAGAGAATTACATCAAACCCATTCAACATACCCACAAAGTAAATGGAATTATTGTTCCCAAAGATGAGAAGATTTTCTTTGCCAAACGAGATTATTTCGTAAAAGTTCCCAAAATCAAACCCAGAAAACTTATCGAATTGGTTATGGCTACATTTACTGCCGAATCTGTGACCAATTTTGGCTTCTCTTTAATCCGCCATCCCAATTCCATGCAATTTGATGCCGATTTTATTTATCGACCGGAAACGGAAAGAATTTTCTCCTAAAATTATTTGGTTGGTTTGCTAGATGGGGTAGGTAAATAGTTTCCTCAAAAGTCAAACGCCACTACGCCCGATGTCTCCATCCCATGTATAATAGGCTTTGGTCTATGGAGTAGCGGAGGTTTAAAAATGGGACACCTGATTGCAGTTTCCGACCACAACTTTGAAGAAGAAGTTCTAGCAAAATCGAAAGAAACCCCGGTGATTGTGGATTTTTATGCGGATTGGTGCGGTCCTTGCAAAATGCTATCACCTCTTTTGGAGGAAGTAGCCACTGAATACGATTGTGTGGTGGCGAAGATGGATGTAGACCAAAACCAACAAGTGGCGCAAGCCTATCAAGTAGAGGGAATTCCCGATGTCAAGATTTTCCGCGATGGCGAGGTTATCGACGGTTTCGTTGGCGTTTTGCAAAGACCCCAATTGCGACAGCTTTTAGCAAAATGTAACGTTAAATCATCTATTGATGAAGCGATCGCGAATGTTAAGAAAAAAGAAGAAGCTGGCAATATTTCCCAAGCCAAACAAGATTTTGAAGCCCTTCTAGAAAAATATCCCCAAAATGCTTCAGTGATGCTAGAAGCGGCTAAATTTTTTGTTCGTACCAACGATCTCAACAAAGCCCAGGAAATCATTGACGCTGCATCCAGCGACGACTCCAATTTGCTAGATGCTTTCAGTAGCGTCAAAGCTTTGATTCATTTTCATCAAGAATGCCAAAACGGCGGTGGCGAAAGCGACGTGGAACAATTGTATTCTCAAGCCTGCTGTTTGGCAGTGGCAGAAAAATATCAACAAGCACTTGACAAATTTTTACAAGTAGTATCCAAAGACCGGAAATTTAAAAATGATGGGGGTCGTAAAGCCGCGATCGCTATTTTTAACCTCTTAGGAAACGAACATCCCCTCACCAACGAATATCGCCGCCATTTAACCTCCGTGTTGTACTAACTTTCCGGAGGTTCGGGTTTCAAAAATTGCAACCACCGTCACGGCCATACAGGAACTGTGCCATGGTAGAGCCAGTCTGGCAACCTATCTAAACTTGAGATTGGTAAGTTTATGAATATGAAATGGTTTTTTATTGTTCCTGGTGCGGTGCTTTTGGTGGCTGCCTTAGGAAAAGCAGCTCAAATTACCGTTCGTACGAACGAATCACCCCAAGCTACCACAACCTGGACCAAACAAGTGGCTCAAAGCCCTTCCCATGCTAGCACGACCAACGAAAACAGCGATCGCCCCCCTGGCGGTTTGTACGTAGACACCAATGAAGGAAAACGCGCCGTTCCCCTCAAACATACCGAAGTCAATGCTAAAGTTTCCGGTCACGTTTCCCGGGTAGAAGTCACCCAGCAATTTGAAAATCCTTTTGACAATCCCATCGAAGCCGTTTATGTCTTTCCCCTTCCCGACGAAGCCGCCGTCAGCAACATGGAGATTCAAATCGGCGATCGCATCATTCGCGGCAACATCAAAAAACGGGAAATCGCCAGAGAAATTTACGAACAAGCCAAAAAACAGGGTCGAACCACGGGATTGCTAGAACAAGAACGGGCCAATATTTTTACCCAATCCCTAGCCAATATCAAACCCGGAGAAAGCATTGAAGTTACCATTCGCTATACCGACAGCTTGCCCTTTGAAAGCGGTCAGTATAAATTTGTCTTTCCCATGGTGGTGGGACCGAGATATATTTCCAATAGCGACCCAGTTTCCGATAGCGATCGCATTACGCCGCCAGTCAAAAAACCCGAAAGCCGGTCCGGTCACAATATCGATTTAAACTTAGAAATCGATGCCGGGGTTCCCGTTCGCGATTTGACTTCCACCTCCCACGACATCCAAACCCGCCGCCAGGGAAATACCGTGAAAGTCAAACTAGCCAATAGCAACAGCATCCCCAATCGGGATTTTATTTTGCGCTATCAAGTAGCCAGCCAACAAACCCAAACCACGGTCCTAACGCAAACTGACAACCGCGGCGGTCATTTTGTGGCTTATTTGATTCCAGCCGTGGATTACAAATCGGAAGAGATTATACCCAAAGATGTCGTCTTTTTGGTAGATACTTCCGGTTCCCAATCCGGCGCACCTCTACAGCAGTCCAAAACTTTAATGCGGCGGTTTGTACGTGGGTTAAATCCAGAAGATACGTTTACCATTATCGATTTTTCCAATACTACCCAAAAATTAGCTGCCACTCCTGTGGATAATACAGAATCGAATCGCAACCAAGCATTGGGTTACATCAACAATTTGCAAAGTGGTGGCGGTACGGAACTGCTAAACGGCATTCAAGAAGTTCTCTCGTTTCCGCCAGCAGAAGAAGGGAGAGTTCGCAATATTGTGTTGCTAACGGATGGCTATATTGGTAACGAAGCGGAAGTTATCGAGCGCGTTAAAGGGGGATTGGCAGCAGGAAATCGCCTCTATACTATTGGTGTCGGTAGTTCTGTCAATCGATTTTTGCTAGACCGTTTGGCAGAAGTTGGCAGGGGAACCATGCAAGTTATTCGCCACGACGAGTCTAGCGATCGCGTGGTGGAGAAGTTTTTCCAACAAATTAACAATCCCGTTTTAAGCGATATTCAGGTTTCTTGGGAAGGAGAAGGCAGCGCCCAAATTTATCCGATTGCCGAACCGGATTTGTTTGCTTCGCAGCCGTTGGTTTTGTATGGGAAACAGCCAAAAGCACGTGACGGCAAGCTGGTAATTACCGGAGAGGATGCCAACGGAGAAGAATATCGCCAGGTTTTGCAGGTGAATTTTCCCACCGATGGCGGCAATGACGCGATCGCGCAGCTTTGGGGAAGAGCCAAAATTCAAGATTTGCAAACCCAAATGTACGGTATGGAAACCACCTCGGGGGTGGAAGCCATCACCGAAACAGCACTTTCCTATAACTTGCTTTCTAAATATACGGCGTTTGTAGCGGTCAGCGAGGAAGTTCGTGTGGATGCCGATGGTCAATTGCAGCAGGTGGAAGTTCCGGTGGAAATGCCACAAGGGGTCAGTTACGAAGGCGTATTTGGACCTTCCTCAGCGCCGGAATCTGCTGCTACGGGTCAGTCAATGCCCAATTCAGCGGCCAGAGTCCGAGGTTCTGGCAATCTACAGCAGGCGCCGCCTAGTTCGCCAGCACCGAGAACCGCTGACGACGCTACGGAACCAGAAGCCAAACCAGAAACGGCGATCGCGGTTTTGGAAGCAGAAGGATGGGATGATGCTGCCAAGGAACGCCTCAGCCGGCTTTTACAAAATGTGTCGGTTGATGAGGATATCCAGGGAGAAATGGTTTTGGTCCTAACTGTGCGCGACAATCGCGTGCAAAATGTCGTATTGGACGATACCGAATCGACGCTGGTTTCTAAGTCCCTGTTCCAGAAAATTCGGAAACGGCTGCAAGGTTGGTCGCCGCCATCTGGGGGTTCCGGAAAGGTTCGCGTTAAGTTACAAATCCAGGGCAATTCTTAACAAAACTTCATTGACAGAACGTTTAAAGAATGCTGTAGCCAGCGATCGCCACCAAAATAGCTGCCAAAGCGATCCAGACAAACCCATTGTCTTTGGTGTTGACCTGGGACCAATCCACGGGTGGAGGCGATGTTGGCTTTTTCTTTTTGGTAGCCGTTTTTTTGACAGCAGAGGCTGCTTGTTGCTGCATTTTGGCGTTGCTGTCTTCTAAATTCTGCAAATCTGGAATTTGCACCATCCATTCCGGACGTTTTTTCAATTTGGGAGCTTCTAAAATATCGACCAAGCCACGCGCCTGTTTGCGGGTATCTACATCCGGGTGGCGGACCAATTCCTTGCACAGTTTCAGGGCTCGATCGCGTTCTCCTGCTGCCTCGTAAGCGGTCACCAGCCAAATTTTGATGGTACCGTCCCAGCTCGACGGTTGCTGTACGTATTGAAGAGCTGTTTCTAAATGTTGGATGGATTGCCGGTACTGACCGCGTTCAAACGCTACGCGCCCGGCTTGGTATTGTTGTTGGGCTTGTTCTAAGTTTTTATTGATTGCCATCGCGCGATCGCTCAATTGCCACCTAGTGCAATGTAGCCCTTGGAAAAATGCTTGGCAAGTCTTGATTCAACTCCCTGTCAACGCAACGCTTGGCAACATGGTTTCCAGAATTTTCTTAAAAAGGGGTTTACAAAACAAAACATAATGGTTAATATTAAAAATAGCCGCGCACAAATCGTGCCGGTTTTTGCGAACCTAGATAATTGAATAGTTGTTCAGCAATCATAGGCATTTATGACTACCACCCTACAGCAACGCCAAAACGCGAATCTGTGGGAACGGTTCTGTGAATGGGTAACTTCCACCAACAACCGCCTATACATTGGCTGGTTTGGTGTGTTGATGATTCCCACGCTCTTAGCCGCCACCACTTGCTACATCATCGCCTTCATCGCTGCTCCGCCCGTGGACATTGATGGCATCCGCGAACCCGTCTCCGGTTCTCTGATGTACGGCAACAACATCATCACCGGTGCGGTGGTTCCATCTTCCAACGCCATCGGTCTGCACTTCTATCCCATTTGGGAAGCAGCCTCATTGGATGAGTGGCTGTACAACGGTGGACCCTACCAATTGGTGGTGTTCCACTTCTTGATTGGCGTCTTCTGCTACATGGGTCGTGAATGGGAGCTGTCCTATCGCTTGGGCATGCGTCCCTGGATCTGCGTGGCTTACAGCGCTCCAGTAGCCGCTGCTAGCGCCGTGTTCTTGATCTATCCCATCGGTCAAGGTTCCTTCTCCGATGGTATGCCGTTGGGAATCTCGGGCACCTTTAACTTCATGCTGGTGTTCCAAGCCGAACACAACATCCTAATGCATCCATTCCATATGTTGGGTGTAGCCGGTGTGTTCGGTGGTGCCCTGTTCTCCGCCATGCACGGCAGCTTGGTCACTTCCTCGTTGGTACGCGAAACCACCGAAACCGAATCTCAAAACTACGGTTACAAATTCGGTCAAGAGGAAGAAACCTACAACATCGTGGCAGCACACGGCTACTTCGGTCGCCTGATTTTCCAATACGCCTCCTTCAACAACAGCCGTGCCTTGCACTTCTTCTTGGGTGCCTGGCCAGTTATCGGCATCTGGTTCACGGCCTTGGGCATCAGCACCATGGCATTCAACCTGAACGGATTCAACTTCAACCAGTCCGTGTTGGATAGCCAAGGTCGCGTCATCGGTACTTGGGCAGATGTCATCAACCGCGCCAACCTAGGTATGGAAGTAATGCACGAGCGCAACGCTCACAACTTCCCCTTGGACTTGGCTGCTACCGAACAAAAAGCTCCTGCCATCAAAGGCTAGGACAGCTTCCAGTTCGACAAATACCTAAGCTTGGCTAGAGTTTAGGAACTTCAAAAACGCTCTCCTGCGGGAGGGCGTTTTTTTATGGTTTTTTATGGCCTAAAAAATATAGGGACATGCTTTGTGCCTGCCCCCTGTGTAAATTGCGATGCGATCGATCGCTTTTTAATTAAGATTGTTCTCCCTTCTCAGCCTTCTCATACGCATTCACAATTTTCTGAACCAACGGATGGCGTACCACGTCGGCTTGTGAAAGATAGCAAAACGCAATGCCTTCCACGCTTTCTAGGATGTCTATAGCCATATCCAATCCCGACTTCTGCTTTCCTGGTAAGTCGGTTTGGGTTTTATCGCCAGTAACGACCATGCGTGAATGAAAGCCGAGGCGGGTTAAGAACATTTTCATTTGCGCGGGGGTGGTGTTTTGGGCTTCGTCTAGAATCACGAAGGCATTGTTGAGGGTCCGTCCGCGCATGTAGGCAAGGGGTGCTACTTCAATAACTCCCCGTTGCATGAGGCTTTCTACTTTTTCCGGGTCGATTCCTTCGTAGAGAGCATCGTAGAGCGGGCGTAGGTAGGGATTGATTTTTTGTTGCAAATCCCCTGGCAGAAAGCCTAGATGTTCTCCAGCTTCCATAGCTGGCCGGGCCAAAATTAATCGCTCAAATTCGCCGGAAAGCATGGATTTAATGGCTAGCAAGGCTGCTAAATAGGTTTTGCCAGTTCCTGCCGGTCCAATACAAAAGGTCAGGTCGTGGGTTTCCATGGACTGGATGTAGCGACGCTGGCGAAAGGTTCTCGGACGAATACTATCGCCCCGTCGCGTGGTCAGCAGGATTTCCTGCTGCATTTGCTCCAAGTCTTCTTGACGTTCGGTATCCATTGCCTGAGAGGCAGCTACGATATCGACGCTGCTAACGGACTGGCCGTTTTGCCAGTAATTTTGTAGCGATCGCACCAAACGCTGGCACCGGCGAACTTGATTGGCCGTCCCCGAAATATGCAAATCGCTCCCGCGCAACACGACCGTAGCACCGGTTTGCGCCGAAAGCGTTTTGAGATTGGTCTCTTGCTTGCCAGCCAACGCAATTGCACTTTCAATGCTGGGCAAAGAAATTTTTTGGGACTCTACCATGCACTCAGAATTATGCGATACCTAATCCGATGTGTACAAACCACATTTTACATAGAGAAGAGGAAGGAGGGGGAAGAGGACGACAAGAAGTTCTAGGCTGGGGATATTTTCGGGTCGATGAGTGCGGACGATCTCTGAGGTACTGCCGATGCCGATTTTCTTCGTACGGCGCAGGCTTCTCCTACTGGAGATATATAGCCGCTAATTGCTGGGCAGACAAGGACGAGTGGAGCCGCCGTTGGGATGAAAAATAAGCTTTCATGTAACAACTTGACAGTTACCGATCTGGACTATCCATCACCATGCGGCGCTCAGCATCTGGCTTGCAGGAAACTGGCAACTGCCTCGTTTGAGTGCCGACCCGGAGACTATTTGCAATTGTGGCTTTCGCAGATTCAGCGAAAAAATATGGTGCCAGTCCCCTAGCCCGAAAATATCCGTTTTCCCATCTTATTTGGGAGAACGGCGGCGCTGCTTGCGGGGTTTGTTTTTGCCGCGATCGCCCTTATCGGAACTCTCCGCATCTTCATCGCGATGTACTGGCGCTTTGGTAGGTTTCTCCGACCAATTGCTGTTGCGCTTGCGAGGCATGCCTTTGCTACCAGTGGAATCAGCGGGTGCCTCCGAATCCACGGTGCTCTCTTCACCATATACGTCCAAATGGACGGATTCCCCCACAGCTGATGCTAGCGCTGTCAAAATCATACGTACGGCTTGCAGATTGCGACCCCCGCGACCAAACACTCGTCCTTTGTCAATGCCTTCAATCGCCATGCGAATCCAGGCTTTGTGCTTGTGGGGAAAACGTTCGCAATCCAAGCGTAAAGAATCAGGAGAGTCCAAAAAGGGCTGGACCAAAAATCTGACCAGCCCTTCGTAATTGGGGGTCGCTTGGCTATTGCTGTCACTCTCGTTAGGAGTTGGTTTCAGCGTTGACCTGTTCGAAGACATTGGCTTTGGTAAGAATCCTATGCACGGTTTCTGTCGGCTTAGCTCCTTTTTGTAGGTAGCTAACAATCGCAGGCACGTCCAATCTAGTTTCGTCGGTTCTCGGGTTATAATAACCCAATTCTGCTAGAGGACGACCGTCCCGGCGCTTGGAATTGTGGATCGCCACTAAACGGAAACTAACCTGACGCTTTCTACCGAATCGCTTCAGTCGCAGTTTGATCATGCTGTTTGCGGAAAAATGAAACTACTTAACTTGTTGCCGGATGGCCAACCCGGCGGAATTTCTACTTCCAAAATACTTATCTTAACATTTAGGGTAAATTTTGACTAGCCCAAATCTCCTACAAATCGGCAAATCCTTTCTTTTTCTTGCCTTTCTTTTTCTTTTTCTTTTTGGGTTGCTGGCCGCGCTGTCCGCGCCAACCAGGCATCCCTTTTTGGCCGCCCAACATACCGCCACCCATACCGGGCATTCCTGGCATGCCTGGCATTCCTCCAGACATTTGTCCTTCGCCAAACTGCTGCATCATGGAGCGCATTTTCTGAAAGTCGCTCACCAGTTTCATCACATCCTTTTCTTCCAGACCCGCTCCTTTGGCAATGCGGCGACGGCGGCTGGGGGAACTAGATAGCAACTCTGGCTGCTGACGTTCTTGCTTGGTCATGGAGTTGATCGCTGCTTCCGCTACCTTGAGCTGCTTTTCCCCCTGTTCGATTTGGTCGCTGCTGACTTTGTTCATCCCTGGGATCATCTTCATTAAACCACCCAGAGACCCCATATTTTTCATCAGCCGCATTTGCTTGAGGAAGTCGTTAAAATCGAATTTGGCGGAGAGCATTTTCTCCTGCATCTGCTGGGCATCGCCCATATCGACTTCCTCGGCAGCCCGTTCCACCAAGCTCACCACATCCCCCATACCTAGGATGCGAGAAGCCATGCGATCGGGGTAGAACGGCTGTAGGGCTTCTACTTTCTCGCCAGTACCGATAAATTTAATGGGAGCGCCGGAAACGCGACGGATGGATAGCGCTGCACCACCGCGGCTGTCGCCATCCATTTTGGTGACAATGGCACCGCTGACCCCGACTTGTTCGTGGAACGTTCGGGTAAGTTCGGCGGCTTCCTGACCGGTCATGGCATCTACCACCAAAAGGGTTTCGTGGGGCTGCACCGCTTCTTTAATCTGCCCCAGCTCCGACATCATGTCTTGGTCGATTTGCAAGCGCCCGGCGGTATCGATGATGACCGTATCGATGTTTTCTGCTTTGGCTTTTTCAATGGCTTCGCAGGCAATATCGACTGGATTGGCTTCGGTGCCCCGCTCGTAAACTGGCACGTCAATTTGCTGCCCCAAGGTAACCAACTGGTCGACCGCTGCTGGGCGGTAAATGTCTGCTGCTACCAACAGGGCGTTGCGTTCTTGTTTGCGCAGGTGTAGCGCCAGTTTGGCGGTGGCCGTCGTTTTCCCGCTTCCTTGCAAACCAGCCATTAACACCACCGTGGGTGGCGTTTCGCTGTGCGCTAGGGGAACGTTGGTTTCCCCCATGACCTGGGTTAGCTCGTCTTGGACGATTTTGACAAATTGCTGAGCTGGTTTGACCCCAGAAAGAACTTCTTCTCCCTGGGCTTTGGTTTCTACTTCCGCAATAAAGTCTTTAACAACTTGGAAGTTGACATCGGCTTCTAACAGGGCACGGCGTACTTCCCGCAGGGCATCTTTAATATTGCTTGGGCTAATCTTGTCTTGGCCCCGTAGTTTTTTCCACGTGGATTCCAAGCGGTCAGAAAGGGCATCAAACATGAGTTATTTGTCGTTAAATTCGCTTCAATATCGTTCGGTTGGCGTTCGGTGGTGGGCAAACCAACGCCCTGCTATGGGGATGGTATTTTGGTTGGAAAAAGCAGGGCGGATATTATAATACTGAGTAAAGGTTTTGAGAAGGGGAAGTTCCCCCCCACCTAGGAAAAAAAAGACCGAACCGGCAAAAGACATTGATTTTATTGTACCTGCGATCGCGCGGTCGTTGCCAAGTTTCCCGATCGGGCTTACTAGGTATCAGTGGTATAGCCATAGGAAAAGTTGGAAACAATGTATGAGAAACAATATGGCTCGATTTCACTCTCGGGTTACCAATGGTAAGGGCGAACCATCGCCAAATACCAGCGATCGCCAATTGCATGGGGATTCGTCGGTGGAAAACCATCCTTTTGTATGGGATAGCGATCGCTTGTTGTGGGTAGCACTACACGTACGGGCCAAACCTACCCAAGAAACAGAAATTTCGGTACTAGCCAGCAATCCCACGGCCCGGCGTTGGTTGGCAGCGCCGCTGGAAACCAGCTGTGCTTGGCTGCTGCAAGAACCTTTGCAAGAACTTTACCAGCGTCACTTGTTGTATGCCCTGTTAACCCAACACCAACAATTAGACCTATCTCCAGAGCGTTTGACCCTTTCAGATCCCACAGCGATTGCCCTACCCACTGGTAGCCAACAACAACAGCAATGGTTGGATTTGGGCTTGCGATCGCTGGATTTGCAAGTTTCGGTGGATGCAGCTGAAAACGCCCAGCCCAACGGCGACCTTTGGCAAAATTTGTTAAAAGCTTGGTTGCCAGAACAAGCGGATGCGTTGCTGGAAAAATTAGCCCCTGTGGCTTGGCAAATTACTGGCACCCTGGTTGTAGAAGGCGTAAATATTACCACCAGAAAGCGTTTGGAAGAGCTAACCCAGTTGTTGATTGGCTCTGGTTCCCTGTTGCAACCAGATAAATTTGCCCAGGTCAGCCAAAAGCTGCGATCGCTGTTCGTCGCCCAGCAAGTCTTTTGCATGAGCTTGGAAGGTAGCATGGTACGGCTGTTCCACCAAAGCGAAGCTGGCAAAATGGATGTGCGCAGCTACGCTGTGGAAAGCCTGCAAACATCGCGGGTTTTTCCCACGACCGATAACCGAACTGTGGCTACCGTCGGGGATTTGGCGGCTAGCTGCCATACGGAATGCGATCGCGCCTTGCTCGATTTGGGCGTACGTTCCATGTTGGTGGTGCCCCTGACCATGGAATCGGTGGCAACGGGATTTGACACCCAGCAATTTTTGGGTTGGTGTATCGTGGCCAGCAATTCTACCCATCAATTTACCCCCTATAGCACCCATCTAGCACAAAAACTCCAATCTTCCCTGACCATTGCCCTGCGTCAATCCATCCAGCAACGCCTTACTTGCTTTAGCAACATCCATCCGGCGGTAGAATGGCGTTTCTTGCAAGAAGCCCAGCGGCGCAGTTTGGGGATGCCTCCGGAACCGATTGTTTTTGCTAATGTCTACCCCCTCTACGGCATTTCCGATATTCGCGGTTCTTCCCAAGCCCGCAACCGAGCTATTCAAAGCGATTTACTAACGCAATTTCGCCTGGCACGAACCGTCATCGAAGCTGTCTGTACCGAACGAACCACTTCCTTGGCAGAACAGCTGCGGCTGGATTTGCTAGAACGGATCGAACAGTTGCAGCAGGGGGTTTCTGTCGATTCGGAAGTGACCCAAATTCAATACCTGCGGGAACACTTGGAAATTTATTTTGACTTTTTCCGTCAGTGCGGCGAACAAACGGCCAATGCCGTTGAGGCTTACTGCCAAGCTTGCGATAACGAACACCGTTGCGTGTACGCAGAACGCGGGCAATACGACCAACTGGTACAACACATCAACAACCGCCTGCGGGAAACCTGGGATTTGTGGCAGGAACGCATGCAGCAAATTGTTCCCCACTACTGCGATACGGAATGCACCGATGGCATCGACCACATGATTTACGCCGGGGCTTCTTTAAATCCCCAGTTTTCCATTTTTCACTTACGCAGCCTGCGCTACGAACAGCTACGTGCCGTGTGCGATTGCGCCCGTACGGCCTTTCGCGTACAACAGGAATACAATACCCACCTGCAAGTAGCCCATTTGGTATTGGTTCAGGATGTGCCGGTGGATATTTTCCACGATGAAAAGACCGAACGCCTGTTTGACGTGCGAGGAACCAAAGATACGCGCTACGAAATTGTAAAAAAACGCATTGATAAGGGAGAAGACGAACAAACCGGCGTTCGCATTACTCAACCTGGCATGCTGACGCTGGTTTACTCCACCAATAAAGAGTGGGAAGAATACCGCCAGTACCTGCATTATTTGGCGCGGGAAGGTTGGATAGAGAACAAAATTGACATGGGCAATATCAAACCCTTGCAAGGGGTGACAGGATTGAAATTTGCGCGCGTACCGATTTTAGCTGCATCTGCCCATGCTTAATTTGAATTTCCCAAATCTTGCACGGTACGCTGCAACTCGGCGATCGACTGTAGCTGGTAGTCTCCGGTTTCTTGAACTTGGTTCAAAGCTCGAATGGCACTTTCTAGCTGGGAACGAAGTTGGTTGAGGGCATCTTGTATGGGTTGAAGAATTTCTCGATACAGGTGGACGCGACCCCAGATTTGGGCAACGGCGATGCTTTGTTCGTGCCATTGCTGGCGCATTCGATCGAGTTCGTCTTGTAATTCTTGATGTTCTTGTTCTTGATGGGCGATCGCTTCTTCGGCTTGCTGGATCCCAGAGCCCATATTTTCCACCTCTTGTTCCAGATTCTGGGATTCCTGTTCTTGTTCTTGGCGCTGTTCGTCTAGGCGTCGCAAAATGGGACCCAAATCGATTTTCTTTTCCACAGGCTTCATGTCTGGATTGCCCAGCCGCCGCCACAAGACTTCTTGATGCTGGGTTAGAATTTCTTGCCTTTCCCGCAGGTTGCGACGCTGACCCACCAGGGTTTCGTTGAGCATTTGGTAGTGGTCTTGTTCGTCGGCAAGTTCCGATTCTAAGCGATCGCGTTCGTCGCCGCTGGCTTGTTCTAGTTGCTGTTGTAACTGGGAAATGGTGTCTCGTTCTAAGTTTAGTTCTTCTTCTTGGTCGTTGACAAAACGCGACATTCTTTCCAGCTCTTGCTGCAATTGTTGGACCTTGCCTTGAATTTCTTCCAAAGACATGTTTTCCAGGGCTTCCCTATCCACCCTTTCGCTGATGTTGACTTCGTCGGTGGTTTCTACGAGCTGGAAAATTTGTTGGTATAGTTCTTCTTGATTGCGAAGTTGGTTGGCGGCACTTTGGGCGTACTCTTGCTTGGTTTGTAAGGTTTCGCGTTGAACGCGCAGGGCCCCGCGAGCGTTTTCTAGGGAGTCTTGGGATTGGCGCAACTCTTCAATTTTTTTGTCAATCTCCCCTTGCAAGCGATCGACCTCTGCTTGTTGCTGTTCGGCTTCTTGTTGCTGGTTTTCTAAATCCTGCCAGTAACCGTCCAGAATGGACTGTTGGGAATCGACACCGTTGAGGGCTTCGTTCGCTGCCTCGCGTACGGTATCGGTAGGCGCAACCGCCCCGGAGATTTGATTGAGCAGTTCTTGAATTCGCTGCGTTTGCTCGGTGTTTAAAGTCGATGCCTGCTGAACTTGCTGTTGTTGTTGCTGGAGTTGCTGTTTTTCGGCTTCTAACTGTTTGGCTGTCTCGTCTAGTTCTTGTTGTTTCCTTTGGGCTTCTTCTTGTAGCTGTTGTGCCTCTTGCTGGGCACTTTCAATTTCTTGGCGTTGAGCTTTGAGTTGCTCGACCTCCTGCTGCATTTGTTCTAGCTCTTCCCGCCGCGCTTCCATATCGGCTTCGCGACGGTTGAGTTCTTGGCTTTGGAAGGTGAGCGATTGTTTCCACTGTTCGATTTCTTCTTCTTGATTTTTGTATTTTTCGTGGAGACGGGAGAAGTTTTGGAGAATGCTGACTAATCCCCGCCCTGCTTCTTGCGGGGGTTTTTTGATGCGCTCGTTACTATCTAGCTCTACCAGGACCAGCGCTCCCGAGTTGAATCCATTGGCTTCTTCAGCTGGTATGGGATTTTTGTTGACTGCGTTCCAATTTTGCTCGCCACGCTGACAAGCAAGTAGCTTTAACTGGGCTTTACCGCCAAAAACTCCCTTACTTTTCTGTACTTCCGCTAGATACAACACGCCTAATATTCCTCGTCTGTGACGTTCGTTATGGTTGGGATTTCTCCCATTTGCCGGGAAGCGGACTAGCTTTCCTTGACAAAGTTGTTGGCAAGTGTGGCTACTTACGGTAGATATCCTTTAGAATCTCCAAGCAAGGACAACTACGGGAAGACGATCCCTTTTATGTGCCTTTACTTGCAATGGTTACCTGAAAGATACAGATAACAAGGGCTGGAGTACTTGATTGGATGCCCCGCCCTCCCTGTTCTAGGGAATGGGAAGGTTCGGATGCCAATCGGGACTGGTGGGTTGGCGATCGCCAAGCGCCCATCTAAAAGAATTGCTGCCAGTTTATCCACCCATTCAGTATAGTCAATATTGAACGCGATCGTCATGATGGAAGTTAGAAGTTCAAATGCCTGATGGGAAAAGGCAATAACGAATTGGGGACATCGCTACGTATTGGTTTCTATCCTAGTTTATTGTTCCACAAATTGCTGGTTGCTATCGCGGCGAAATTGAAGAAATTATTTGGTGATATGGTTTGGCCATTGTTTTTTGGCGGCAATATCTTGTCAGATGCAACCAAGCAATGATAAAATAATCGATTGTGTCATTATAGTGCGCTCGATTATGGCAAAATACAAAGTAAAGACTCGCAAAGCCGCTGCTAGGCGTTTCCGAGCCACCGGAAGTGGTAAAATTGTACGTCGCAAAGCGTTCAAAAGCCACTTGCTCAAACACAAAACTTCCGTACGCAAGCGTCGTCTTTCCAAACCGGCGTTGGTAGACGAAACCGAAGAGCACAAAGTGCAGAAAATGATGCCGTATTTGTAGGAAATCAATTCATATTGAAATTTCTACAAACTCGGTAAGATTAGCGCTCGAAAGCATCTAGATAGGACAGGATAAGCAATGACCAGAGTAAAACGCGGTAATGTAGCTCGCAAACGCCGCAAGAAGGTTCTCAAACTAGCAAAAGGATTTCGCGGCGGCAACTCGAAGCTGTTTCGCACCGCCAACCAACGGGTAATGAAGGCGCTGTGTTATGCCTATGCCGACCGGCGTCGGCGCAAGCGCGATTTTCGCCGTTTGTGGATTACCCGTATTAATGCCGCTGCCAGGCAAAATGGCATGAGTTACAGTCGCCTGGTGAATGGATTGCGCAAAGCCAACATTCAGTTAAACCGGAAAATGCTGGCACAAATGGCCGTGATGGATCCGGCTAGCTTCCGGAAAGTTGTGGAAGTTGCTAGCCAAAGTAAATAAGGGAATCTCCGAATGTGTTGACCAGGCGCGCGAAATTGGGAAATAAAAAACTCGGGGTAGGAGCGTTCCTATCCCGAATTTGTTTTCCCCGTCAAGCGATCGCAGCTGCCCAAATAGGGCTGGCGTTGGTCGTGGGAATGGGTAGTTGCGCTGGTGGGGTGCTAGCAGCGGAATGGGAAGAGATACAGCAGCGAGGTTATTTAATTGTCGCGGTTAAAGATAATCTTCGCCCTTTGGGATTTCGCAACTCCCAAGGGAAATTACAAGGATTTGAAATCGATATAGCCCAACATTTAGCCGAGAGACTGTTGGGCAATTCGGAAGCGATTCGGTGGTTGCCAACAAACAACCAACAGCGGCTGGCAGTGGTTTTGCGGGGAAAAGCCGATATAGCGATCGCCCACGTTACCGCTACAGAAATGCGATCGCGGGTCGTGAGTTTCAGCCTGCCTTATTATATAGACGGAGCGGGCGCTGTGGTCAAAGACCCCGCCATTGAAAGCTGGCAAGACCTATCAAAAGCCACCATTGCCGTTTTGTCGGGATCGAGTACAGTCGCTACCGTGAAATATTTCTATCCCGACGTTACGCTGAAAAAAGTGGATTCCTATCAAGCCGGGCGATCGCTACTAGAAGCCGGTGAAGCCGATGCCTTTGCTGCCGACATGGCCATTTTAGCCGGGTGGGCGCAAACCGACCCCCAAGTGAGGTTGCTATCCCAACGTTTGTCAGCCCAGCCCATTGCCGTGGTTATGCCGAAAGGATTGCAGTACCAAACCCTGCGCGAAAAAATCAACCAAGCCATTCGCGATTGGTGGGAAAACGGCTGGCTGCGCGATCGTGCTAACCACTGGCAGGTACCGTTTAGCGACTGGCGCAAGTTGTGGGAAGATCGATTAAGATAAACAGCCAAAGACCCTCAGTTTTTTGCGCTTTTAAACTCGATCTGTTTCTAATTATTGCACTGTTGAATCTCTATGCTGGAAAGCAATCTGTTAGCAATCCTTTACCTCGTTCTGCTGCTCGTATTTCTCTCCGTTTCGGGTTGGTTTATTGTACGGCAAATTTTGCGTACTCGGCGCAAAGAAAGTACCCTTGCCCAACTGCAAAAGAAAGTGAAAAACGGCGAAGCCACAGCAGTTGACTGCTACGCTTTAGGTAGCATTTTTTTGGAGAAAAAACTATACTCGCAAGCGATCGGGCAATTTCAAAAAACCCTGAAATCCAAAGATTTAGAAGCTGGTCCCGATACTGCTGCTGTTTGCAATGCCTTGGGATTTGCTTATGCAGCCACCGAACAATACGATCTAGCCATTCGTCAATACAAAGAAGCCTTGCAACAGTATCCCGAATACATCACGGCATTGAACAATTTGGGATT
Source organism: uncultured Geitlerinema sp. (assembly GCA_964477525.1). Taxonomy (GTDB): domain Bacteria; phylum Cyanobacteriota; class Cyanobacteriia; order Cyanobacteriales; family PCC-9228; genus PCC-9228. The sequence goes on from CAYZHY010000021.1 coordinate 27,495, forward strand.
TGCCTACGAACGCAAGCAGCTAACGGCTCAAGCTTTGGCTTGCTACGACCAAGTTTTAGAATACGACCCCAACAATGCTACGGCCAAAAAACGGGTAGAACCGTTGCGCAAATTGGTTACCCCGTCTAACAACTAGCTTGCGGTTGGGATAGGCATCGGTAACGTGGCGTAATGTCAAATCAAACCTAAAATTTGACCATCTAGATGGGGCAAACGGTGTCACTCCAATGCCGATTTGTTTAATTGCTGCTGGAAATGGATATTTGCTTTGCCCCCCTTTATTCTCAAAGAAAGAAAAAAATCCCCCTGAGGGGTAGCAGGGGGAGGGGGGATCGAACTAGGAGTTTTCCTATTGCACTTTCTAGTGTAGGTGGTGGGGACATTACAGAGCTTCAGCCATTTGACTGAAAGTGCCTACGTAAAATGGCCGATATCCAATTGCAGGTTTTACGTAGAAACCGTTTGGAGCCACCCATCCCTGGCGTTTTGACCGAATCGGACTAAGATTTAGAGAATTCTAGATTGTTTTCTTGCGCGTATCGCTCCATAAAGCGCATAAACCGGTCCCATTCTTCGGTCGACCGAATGGGATAAATCGCTTCGATGGCCTGGAGTTGACCGTTGAGGAATTTTCCCTTAACCTCTTGGGTATTCAACTCCCCTTCTTCGTCAATCAGGTACATCCCAGTAATTTGTTCGTTTCCTTCCTCAACAGCTTTGGGATTTTCAAAATAGAAGATAGCTTGGCCGTTCGTACCGTCGCGCGATCGCGTCATGCGTACGTCTGGTATGGATTCTTCGGTGATGCCTTTTATAAACTGAATTTCAGCCATGATTCTTCGCATACAGTTCTATACATTGACAGTAAGGGAATGGCCAACAAGCGATCCCGTACCTGCCAACGTGTTTCTAATCTTAACTGAAATCCGGTCACTTTGAAAAAAGCGATGGGGCCTACTGCATTGCTCCACCAAGAACCATCGCCAATCCCAACATTTCAAAAACTTCTGTTAAGATCGGCTGTCTCCTGGCTAAGTTGATAGACAATAGACAACATAGATAGTATTTCTTCAATGGTTATTCTGATGTTGTTCCCCTCCTACCATGCCAACGTTGGTTCTAGAATTTTCATGGAAATTGGGAACCTTATGGGGGAAAGGTAACCTCGTCAATGATTTTCAAATCAAATGTGAACTGAGACAGATTGGTACCCATTCTCCAAAATATCCCGACTCTATCCCGAATACTGCAATTTTCTAAGACTTGACATATGCAACCAATTCGTACGTTTAACGTTTCTCCCTCTCTACCGCCGCAACTAGAAAAACTGCGGAAACTCGCCTACAACTTACATTGGGATTGGAACGTAGAAACAAAAGACTTATTTCGCCGTTTGGACCGCGATTTGTGGGAATCTAGCCGCCACAACCCGGTCTTAATGCTAGGAACCATCAGCCAAGAACGCCTCAAAGAAGTGGCGGAAGATGAGGGGTTCCTAGCCCAAATGGAACGCGCCGAAAGCCAGCTCGATGACTATCTCAAAGACCGCAGGTGGTATCGAAAAAATCGGACACAACCGCCCCAATCGGAATGTTATGCTTATTTTTCCGCCGAATTTGGCTTAACCGATTGCATGCCGATCTATTCCGGCGGTTTGGGCGTTTTAGCAGGAGACCATCTCAAATCTGCCAGCGACTTGGGATTACCCTTGGTGGGGGTTGGTTTGCTTTATCAAGAGGGTTATTTTGCCCAATATCTCAATGCCGACGGTTGGCAGCAGGAACGCTATCCCATCAACGACTTTTACAACATGCCATTGCATCTAGAACGAGATGACAATGGCAACGAACTACGCATTGCCGTTGACTATCCCGGTCGGGAAGTCTACGCACGGATTTGGCGCTGTCAGGTGGGAACGGTTCCCCTGTACTTGCTAGACACCAATATCGAACCCAACAATCCCTACGACCACGATATTACCGACGAACTTTACGGTGGCGACCTGGATATTCGCATCCACCAGGAAATCATGTTGGGCATTGGTGGCGTGCGTGCGTTAAAAGCGTTGGGATACGAACCCTCTGTTTACCACATGAACGAGGGTCACTCGGCGTTTTTAACCCTAGAACGCATTCGCTACTTGATTCAAGAAGATGGGTTGTCGTTTTCCGAAGCCCAAGAGGTAGTCATTGCCAGCAGCTTGTTTACCACCCATACGCCGGTTCCTGCTGGGTTCGATATGTTCCCACCGGATACCATCAACTACTATTTAGGACATTATGCCGATATATTTGGCATGTCTCCCGAGGAATTTTTGTCTTTAGGCAGGGAAAATCCCGGCGACTTAGAGGCACCCTTTAATATGGCCATTTTGGCGATTAAAATGGCGAGTTTTATCAATGGTGTCAGTAAGTTGCACGGGGAAGTTTCCCAGGACATCTTTAAGAACCTTTGGCACAATCTGCCAGTACAAGAAGTTCCCATCACTTCGATTACCAACGGCATTCACGCGCGCAGTTGGGTGGCGCAACCCGTTCAAGAACTCTACGATCGCTATTTGGGTCCAAAATGGTCTTCTGCCCCTAGCGACAATCCTTTGTGGGAACGGATTAACTCGATTCCCGATGACGAACTGTGGCGATTGCACGAACGCTGCCGTTCTGAGTTGGTGGTTTTTGCCCGGGAACAGTTACAGAAATGGATGCATGAAATTGGTGCTTCGCCTAGGGAAATTGCCAAAGCGCAAGATGTGCTCGATCCTGGCTATTTGACCATTGGTTTTGCCCGTCGCTTTGCTACCTACAAACGAGCTACGTTGTTCTTGTGGGATTTAGAGCGCATCAAGCACATCATGCGGGATAAGAAGGTCCAGTTTGTGATTGCTGGTAAGGCCCATCCCAAAGATGTGCCGGGTAAGGAAATGATTCGGGATATCATTCACTTTATCCGCGAACATGGCATGCACGACCATGTGGTCTTTATTCCCGATTACGATATTCATGTTTGTCGCAAGATGCTGTCTGGCTGCGATGTGTGGTTGAACAATCCCCGCCGACCTCGGGAGGCTTCTGGAACCAGCGGCATGAAAGCGGCGATGAATGGTTTGCAGAATTTGAGTATTCTCGATGGTTGGTGGAACGAAGCGGATTACGTTCGCACTGGCTGGCCGATTGGTAGTGGCGAGGTATACGAAGACCGGGAGTATCAAGACCGGGTGGAAGCCAATGCTCTTTACGATTTGTTGGAACAAGAGGTTGCGCCTTTGTTCTACGAGCATCGCGATGAGGAAGATGTTCCTCGCCGCTGGGTGAAGAAAATGAAAGATGCCATTCGGTTGAATACGCCGCAATTCAATACGGCACGCATGGTTCGCGAGTATGCCTTTCACTATTTTGAAGCCAGCGATCGCTATCAGTCACTTACCAAGGATAAATGCCAACCTGCCAAAGAGCTAGCCAGTTGGAAACATCACTTGTTCGAACACTGGTACGAAATGAAAATCCGGGATATTGATATTTCAGCCCCGGCTGACATTCGGGTGAATGAAAATGTGGCGGTCAAGGCTCTGATCGATTTGGGCAAACTGAATCCCCAAGACGTACAGGTACAGCTGTATGTGGGTAGCGTTAACGAAGATGGGGAAATAACCAATGGTACCCCCATTGGTATGCAATACCAAGGGCAAAATCCAGATGATACCAGCATTTATACCGGAAATATCAATTACGATTCTTCTGGGTTGCAAGGATTTTCCCTGCGAGTGCTTCCCCAACACGACAATCTAAGCAACGTATACGAACCGCGCTTGATTTTGTGGGCTGAAGGTGCTGAAAGTTAGGTTCTTCTCCTTTCTTTTTGTTTCCCGATTCCTCTCAGGTCGTTACTGGGAGGATTTTTTTTGGGAATGGGAGCGTGGGAGCGTGGGAGCGTGGGAGCGTGGGAGATGGGAAAGTATGTCATATTCCTCCAAAAATTCAAGTAAAAACAATAGACAAATTTTGTATATTCAAACCATAAATATGATGTAATACCATTTCTTGAAGATTTTGCAAGAGATAATCGGGTTTTTTTGTAGGGGCGTTTCGCGAAGCGCCCCTACCAGGGAAATTGGGAAATCCCCAAAAATCATTGTTTTTCAGAAATGGTATAATACAATTTCTTTAAAAATTTGCAATAAATAATCGGAGTATTTTGGTAAGGGGGCTTTGCCAGGCGCCCCTACCAGGTTAATCAAAAAATTTCAGACAATTGTTGTTTTCCAGAAATGGTATAAGGAAAATTGTACCGCGATCGATGCTTTTCCTTCAGCAAAAGGGTTTTCTGGGTTTAAGCTCAGTGGATTGGGTCGCGTTTCTATCATCGATCGTCTTCCCTATTTTCCCACTATTTATACCAGATCGTCTAACTTTCTACTCTGGTTCGATAGCGTTGGAGAAACGCTAGCAATTCTTGTTCCTGGAAAGTTCGCGCTAATTGCAGCACTTTGTTGGAAAAGGCAGTAAATTGGGAATTTTCCTCTTTTAAGGCTTCCATGCGCTTTTGTATTTTCTTAAAACTGCCTTTAAAAGCTAGTTGGTACAAGGCTTCTATTTCTTCTGAAGGAGGAACGATAAGGCTTTCTTCGTCGATTTCTTCGATATTTTCTGCTTCTAGATTCTTTTCCTGGTAAATCCATTGTAACTGTAAGTATTTTTGTAGTTTTTGTAAAAGTTCGGAGGGGTCGATGGGTTGGCAGAGAAAATCGTTGCCGCCGGCTTCAATGCTCTGACGGCGATCGCCTGGTTGGTGGTTATTCGATGATACAATAATGGGAATATGGGCTAAATAGTTGGTTTGGCGGATTTGACGGACCACATCGAAGCGATCGCTATCGGGGAACATACAGTTGGTTACGATTAAATCCGGCATCAGTTCCCGCGCCCGGCGGATGCCAGTACTGCTATCTTGGGCTTCGATAATATCAAATCCTAACGGTTGGAGCAAATCTGCGATCGCGGTACGGGTTTCTGGCTGAGCGTCTACCACTAGCAAACAGCGGGTATAGCCTTGATAGCCGGTTACTTGCCCTTGATGGGTGCTGATACCAAAGCGCGACTCAGACCCAGATTGCACGAGGGGTACATCGATGTCGAACCAGAAAATACTACCTACCCCCGGTTCGCTAATCGCTTGTATTTCCCCTCCCATCAGATTCACAATTTTTTGACTCAAAGAAAGTCCCAACCCCGTACCTTCCGATTTTTGGTTGAGTTCGCCAATTTGCTCGAAAGGTTGGAAAATTTCTTCGATTTGGTCGGCATCAATCCCCACCCCCGTATCTTGTATGCGAAAACGAATGCGTTTTTGGTTTGCAGAATCGGAAATTTCGGTGCTAGAAACTTCTAATATCGATACTTGAAAGGTAACGTTACCAACTTCCGTAAACTTGACTGCATTATCTAGCAAGTTGGTTAGTACCTGTCGCAGTCGCTTTTCATCGGCAAATATGGCTTCTGGTAGCTGCGGGTCTGGTTCGTAGGTTAAGGTTATATTTTTACGAGTGGCTTGAAACTTGTATAAATTAACAATCCTCGTTAACAACGAAGGGAAATGAAATTCGCTAGGCTGTAACTGTAGCTTTTGTAATTCAATTTGGGATAGTTCTAAAATATCGTTGATTAAGGTTAGCAGATGGGAACCGCATTCTTCAATAATTTGCAAGTTTTGGCGATCGCTGGGGCTAATGGTCGAACAACGGCGTAAAATCTGTGCGTAACCCAAAACCCCGTTCAGAGGCGTGCGCAATTCGTGACTCATGGTAGCTAAAAACCGACTTTTTGCCCGATTGGCTGCTTCGGCTGCTTGACGAGCACGTTCTAATTCGGATTCTACTTGTTTGCGTTGGGTAATGTCGGCGGCAACGCCCAAAACATAGACTTCTTCACTTTCTGGCAAGTACAGGGGCGTTTTGATGCTCTGAAAGTGGTATACTCGTTGGTTGGCGTTGGTTACCCTCTCTTCTAGGATTTTGGTTTCTCCAGAATTCAAAACTTGTTGGTCGACTTGGTAAAATTGCTCGAGTTCTCGAATATTGGGATTGAAATCAGCATCCGTTTTGCCAATCAAATTTTCTAGCGTCGTTCCATAAGTGTTCGCTAATGCTTGATTGGCGAGAATAAAACGACCTTGTCTGTCTTTGACAAAAATTACGTTGGGATTGCTATTGATAACTTGACTTAAAAAGGCTTTTTGTTTTTGTAAAGCCAGTTCGCTGGCTTGCAAAGAAGCTGTACGGGCGGCTACTTGTTGTTCTAGTTGTTGATTGTATTTTTGTAATTGGATTTGTGCTTGCTGGCGTTCGTATAAAACGGTAGCTAGCGTTAAAATGGTAAGGGTGATGACGCTCAAAAAGAGTTGAAAAGAGGTTAGCGCTTCGTTGGTGGAAGTTTGGGCAAACCTACCAGTTCCCTGGAGAATTTCTAAAATCGCCACTGCGGAAACGATAAAAATGGCTAGGGTAACTGCCTGGCGGTTAAAGCGATAAGCAATCCCAGCCAGCAAAGGGAGCAATAAATATTCTAGAGAGAGGGTTTGGGTAAAGGTAATGTGAGATAGTGCGATCGCCATTCCCAGCAACACAGCCAGTTCCACAACTTGATATTTGGTTCGCAACCACGCGCGCGGCGAACATTCGTGCCAAGTAAGGATTAAAGGTGTGGCAACAAAAATACCGGTAACGTTCCCAACCACCCAAGTTCTCCAAATTTGCCCGTATATTTCCCAGGGAACTTGTCTGTTCATGCATAAAATCAAGGTACCAGAAGTGGCACTAAATAGCGGTGGTACAATGGCGACAATAGTTATAAAAATAAATGTATCTTGCAGTTTGCCCAACCACGGATGGGATGAAGTGAAACGGCGTAAAATCCAACCACCGATAGCGGCTTCCCCAGTATTGGTAATTAGCGCTCCCCAGAGTGAGGCCATCATCCCCATGCTGGAAAAACCGTAGTTGCTTAAATTGGACATCAAGTAACCAAAAAACAGACCTGGGAGAATCCGCAAGCCAAAAATAGCTACCAATGCGATCGCAATTCCTGACGCTATCCAGACAATTGCAGCTGCACCACCTGGTAGCGTCAGCCAGTGAAAGCTAACTTGGCTGGCTAAAAAAACGATAGCAGTAGCTAACAGATTTTGGAAAAGAAGCTTGGAAGAGCATGGCAGGAAACGATATAGGTACATGATACTGCAAACAATTTAAAATATAAATACTGGAAAATACATTTGGCGACTGGCCAAAAATATGCTATTTTCATATCAAATTGTCATCTAAGCAAGAATCAATAGTGTTTGTCATCCTATTTTTCCCTACTTGGTTGATTTTCTCCAGATTTAGGATGGCAGCCAGTTGCTCGAAAAGCAAGGACAAACGGGCAAATTGTCAATTTTCTATAAATTTTTAAACGGGGATAGCTATCTAATACCATTTCCTTAATAGCCTGCAAGAGATAATCAGGGCATTTTTGTAGGGGCGCTTCGCGAAGCTACCAGGGAAATCGGGAAATTCCGAAAAATCATTGTTTTTCAGAAATGGTATAACCAGATATACGTTTTCATCTTTTCTCTTGGCAGTGGGTTTGACAAGCTTGCAAAAATTCTAGCAATTCTTGTTCTTGGAAACGACTAGCGAGCTGCGCTGCTTTCTGTGAAAAAGCGGTTAGATTGGGATTGGCGTGGGATAACCTACGCACGTATTTTTCTAATTTTCTCAAGCTGCCTTTGCGCGTTAGTTCTTGCAAATACTTAAGTTCCTCGATAGGAGGTAAATCCAGCTCTTCTACATTTACATGCGAGGATTCTGCCTGGGATTCGACAAAATTGGTAGGGGATTGTTGCTGGTAAACCCACTGTAAATTTAAATGATACTTCAATTTTTGCAGCAATTCCGAAAAATCGACGGGTTTGGGGAGAAAATCATCGCTACCGGCTTGCTGGCAACGTTCCCGGTGGCTGGGAAAGACGCTGGCAGAAGAAACAATGATAGGAATTTGGGCAAATTCTGGAGATTGACGCAGTTGTTGAATCCAGTCAATTGCGTTTTGCTGGGAAAAAGATGTATTTGTAACGATCGAATCCGGTGGTTTTTGTTTGCCAAGCTGCCATACGCTGTCGGCATCAGCAGCTTCTACCACTTCAAATCCCAACGGTTGCAGTAAATGGGTAAAAACGGTGCGATTTTCCCAGCGATCGTCTATCACCAAAATGCGTCGTACTCTGCCTTGATAGGCTACAATTTCGTTATGGGATTTTCCATGGTTGCGATCGCTTGTCTGGTTGGTTGGTTTGACCACCGGCAATGGCAAATCCAACCAAAAGGTACTGCCGCGTTGGGGAACGCTGCGAACCTGAATATCGCTATCCATAAGTTGGGCAAGTTTTTGACTCAACGACAATCCCAATCCCGTTCCCTGAATTTGTCGGTTGCCGTGGCTGGCTTGTTCGAAGGGTTGAAAAATTGTCTCAATTTTGTCTGGAGGAATGCCAATGCCGGTATCTTGGATTTGAAAGCGAATTTCCACAGTGGCATTTTCCTGCTCTTTTTGGTTGGTAGATGCTACGATCCTAGCTTGGAAAGTTACAGTTCCCTGCTCTGTAAATTTCACGGCATTTCCCAATAAATTCACCAAAATTTGGCGCAATCTTTTTTCATCGCCTTCGACCATTTCCGGCAAATTGGCATCGGGGAGATAGCGAAAAGCAATATCTTTTTGTTGTGCTTTAATGCGACACATTTGCACAACCCCATTTAAAAAGGAAGGTAAGTGGAAAGACCCCGGATGCAGCTCCATTTTTTGAGCTTCAATTTTGGATAAATCCAAAATATCGTTGATGAGGGTTAGCAAATGGGAACCGCAATCGTTGATAATCTTAGCGTTTCGGCGATCGCTTTGAGATATGTCTCGCGATCGCTGTAAAATTTGAGCGTAGCCTAAAATCCCATTGAGAGGCGTACGCAATTCGTGGCTCATAGCTGCTAAAAATTCGCTTTTGGCAGCATTGGCAGCATCCGCTTGTTCCTTGGCTACCGCCAGTTCGGCCGTACGTTCTTTTACTTTTTGTTCTAGGGTACGGGAATATTCTTGCAATTGCTCGTACAAATAGGCATTTTCCAAAGAAATCACCGCTTGCGCTGCCAAAATTCGCAAAATTTCCCAACGATTGGCGGTAAAAGCACCGCGCGTAATGGTATTTTCTAAATAAATCAATCCTTGAAGCTTACCTTGATTGACCAACGGCGCACACAAAATCGATTGAGGTTGGTTTTGTTGGATGTAAGGGTCACCAACAAACTCTCCCGATTCGGTCGCTTCGTTTAGCAAAACCGTTTCCCAAGTACGAGCAACGTAGTTGACAATTCGGATCGATAAATTGGCAGTATATTGTTCTACAGGAATGGATTGGCGAACTTGCGGCGATTCGGCATCGCTATGTTTGCTGGCTTCTACAAGTAATTGCTTATCTGTTACTCGGATAAATATACCCCGTTGCGCTCCTGCGTTTTCCAAAGACGTATTTATTAAAGAAGCTAGTAACTTATCGAGAACCAATTCGCTAGAAATAGCGCTGGTAGCTTTGATAACTGTCGCCAAATCTAGGTTGGTATGAGTTCCCGTGGTGGTTTCGCTAGCAGGTCGATGGTGCTGGAAACTGCTTTCTGGGAAAGTTTGACTCGCCAGTTTCGATAGCCACTGGGGATATTGGCGAGCTAACAACTGTACTTTGACCCAAGCGCCCCAATGTTGGTAGCTGTCAAAAGCTTCTTTGAAATAGGTAGCGGCAATGGTTTCCATGCCTTGAGCGTTATAAAAAACACCGGCCCGTTCCCACGCCAAAGCTTCTTCCTGTAAGTAACCGTTATTCTTTGCTCCTGCGATCGCGCGTTCGTAGGCTTGAGCGGCTTCCCAAGGATTTCCCCAGACCTTGGCTTGTTCGGCAGCTACCAAATCAAACTTATGTTGAAAGTTTTGCGGAGCATGCTTGGCCCAAATTTTCGTTATTTCCTGGTTATTTGCTACAATTTCCTGGTATTGTTGTTGTTTTGAGGCGCTGGCTTCCGGATAAAGGGCAAGCAATGTCAGAGAATGATACATATACTTCACAGCTACATAATATAACCCTGCCCCGGCAGCCTCGTAAACTTGTGCCTGTTGGATATAGGAAAGAGTCGCAGCAAAATCTCCGAATGTATAGCTAAGAATAATTTTGGCTAAATAAAAACTAAACAAGGTGGCATGGTTTTCGCTCTCCTGCAACCAAGCCAAAGTGGATGCTTCGTGCATCCAAGTTCCTGTCAGTTCTTGGTTTTCCAGTTTGTCTGGAGAAGTGGTTTGCAAATTTTCCACCAATTGCCCCCAGATACAGCCGTTTATATAGGGATGTTCCTGTTTGATGCGGCGGGAAAAATTGGTATTTGCCAGCAACCTTTCTTGGGTTACATGCAAGGGAGTTCCCAGATGATAGGTATAAAGTGCAGCCATCATGCTGCAGTAACCAGCAAATTCCAAATCACCGTTTTCCAGACCGTCTTCGATACTGGCGTAGAGGGGATCGATGCTAGCTTGTAAGTGTTCTTGCCAGCAGCGAATAAAGGTATTGAAAGCCAACCCTACTTTGCAGCTAACGGCTTTGGCATGCAGGCGGTCTAACAAATGCCAAGCTAGTTTTCCATACTGATAGCCTTGGGGAATGTTTTCCACCGTGGCACACAAACACAAGCCGTACTGCACGTAGGCAAAGGGAGCAATGGTAGAATGACCGTAGTGCTGGCAAATGTTCACCATGGTGAAAATAATTTGCGGATGCAGGGATGGTTCCGAACAGAAAGCAGCGGCCACCATTTGGCTTAAGATTTTTAAACCCGATCGCTTGCTAGGATTTTGAATGAGGGGTTGTTCGTAGAGAGTATCTAAATTAGTCGTTGCTGGTGGCGTACTATCGATGGAAATATTCAGTTTTTGCAGAACTTGCCTTCCCAGGTGCAAAGCAGATTGCATTTGGTTTTGGGAAGCATAAAATTGAATGAGGCTCTCGTAGGCAGAAATGTAGTCTAAAATCGTGGTGGCATGTTGTTCGATGGTGTCGAACCAGGCATGCATTTTTTGAGAATCGCCGCCTAGATAGGCAGTTTCTATAGCTTCTACATGCAAAGCGAGGGTGAGTTGGTAGCGATCGCGCCAGCTAGCATCGCCGAATTGTTGTTGTATAATATCGATACCGGTTTGTAAATAGGTAGCTGCAGCGGTATAGGCAGTGGCAGCTTTGGCTTTTTTCCCGGCTTTGAGATTCAAACGTGCAATTGTTTCCCGTTGCGATGCTGTTGCCAGTTCCACTCCCAGGTTCAAACGATCCACCATGGCAAACAGCCGTTCTTCGTATTGTTCGGCATCGGTTTCCTGCTGCCAAATCCGACCAATTTGCAGGTGAATTGGCGGTTTTTCCGCTTCCGGTAGCAAGCTATACGCCGCTTGTTGGATGCGGTCGTGGGAAAATCGATAGGTAGCAATGGATAGATCGACATCTAATTGGGAAGTTGGTAGCAAAAAACCCGATTGTACGATAGGTAGTAGCTGGCGTTCGATGTTGGTTTTGCTATTGTGGGCAATTTGTGACAGCAGGGTTAGTTCAAATTCGGTACCAATGCAGGCAGCGAGGGATAAAATTCGTTGGGTGGCAGTGGGTAACTTCTGCAGTTTCTCCACCATCAACTCAACAACGTTGTCAGTGATACCTTGAGTTTGAATCCCTGCTAAATCCCATTGCCAAACTTTGTCTTCCGGATCGAACCACAGAAAGTTTTCATCGTACAAGGTGGTGAGAAATTGATTGATGAAAAAGGGATTGCCACCGGTTTTCCTAGCCACCAAATTGGCGAGGGGATAGGGATCGTCTTGCAGTTGGTTGCGCAAGGTATCTCGTATGAGTTGGTCAATATGGTCGGCGGTGAGAGGAGACAAGTGAATGTGGCTGACCGTGGCATCTTGTTGCTGTAGCTTTTGCAGGGTCAGCTGGAGTGGATGGCCGGAGTCTACTTCATTATCCCGGTAAGTACCAATGAAAAGCAAGTGGGCGCGATCGCGATCGGCGATCGTACGTTCGATAAATTTTAGCGTAGCGGCATCGGCCCACTGCAAATCATCTAAAAAGATAACCAACGGATGTTCCGCCGTACAAAACGTTTGAAGGAATCGCTGGAATACCAGATGAAAGCGGTTTTGCGATTCGGTCATTCCTAACTCTGGTACAGGCGGCTGCGGACCGATAATGGCTTCTACCTCCGGAATGGCATCGATGATAATTTGTGCGTTGCTACCCAAGGCGGTTTGCAATTTTTCCCGCCACTGTTGGAGTTGGGTTTCGGTTTCTCCCAACAACTGCCTCACCAAACCGGTAAAGGCATCGACAATGGCGGCGTAGGGAAGGTGGCGCTGGAATTGGTCGAATTTTCCCCAAATAAAATATCCGCGCTTTTCGGTGATGGGTTTGTATATTTCCCGTACTAAGGCGGATTTGCCAATGCCGGAATACCCGCTGACCAACAGCAATTCTGCGGTTTGATGGTTGACAACGCGGTGAAATCCTGCCAGGAGGGTATGGATTTCTGTTTCTCGACCGTAAAGTTTTTGCGGAATTTGCAGTCTGCTAGCAAAATCCCGTTCGCCAAGGGGAAATTTGGCGATGGTTCCCCGTTGTTGCCACTGCTGCTGGCAGTATTCCAAATCCGCTTGCAGGCCGGCGGCACTTTGATAGCGGTCTTCGGCGTTTTTGGCCATTAGTTTTTCAATAATTTGCGCGATCGCTTGCGGGATTTGTGGTTGAATTTGAGTTACGGATGGTGGCGATTTGGCCAGGTGGCAGTAGACGAGTTCTAAGGGATCGTCGCTAGGAAAAGGCACTTCCCCACACAAAAGTTCGTACAAGGTAATGCCCAGCGAGTAAAAATCGGTGCGATAATCTAACGTGCGATTGGTTCTACCTGTTTGTTCGGGAGAAAGGTAGGCGAGGGTTCCTTCTAAGGTATTGGGATTTTGGAGGGTGGGGGTTTCTCGGGTTAGCTGGGTAGCCATACCAAAGTCAATGATTTTGAGGGTTCCCGTGTTGGGATTGAAGACAATGTTAGCGGGATTGATATCTTTGTGAACGATATGCTGTTGGTGAATTTGGTCCACGCTTTTGGTGATTTTGATGGCTAGAGAAAGGAATTCGCCGATGGATAGGGGTTGCTGTTTTTGTTGCTGCCAAGCTTTCAGGGAAATGCCACCGAAATCTTCTAAGACAATGGCTAACTTTTTATGATGGTGTTTGAGTTCGTAGGCTTGAATGATGCCTGGGGACGTTTGTTGGCAAAGCAGGTGGTATTCTTGTTGGTAACGTTGCAGTTGTTCGGAGGTGGGGCGATCGCTTTTTAAAATTTTCAAAATCGCTGGTTGGCGGTCGGCTGTGCGTTGACCGCGATAAATCCGCGAACTCTCGCTGTCGGAAACTAGGGCCAGTACCTTGTAGCCGTCAATACCCATAAAACTTAGTCCAAAACCAGAATACCATTCAAAGTTTTATATTAAAAATAATCAAAAATAGGGAATCTGAATTCGTTAATAGGACAATGGCGAAAAAAAGTTGGCGAGAAAAAGTTGGAAATTACCAGAACTTTCAGAAACACCTGCAGCCAAGACTTGCCAAAGATGCTTGCTTAACTGCTTGCTGGCGGCATTGTTCCTTACATGCTTGGTTGGGAACAGCCTCGAAAGCCTACAATCGCCTTTCCCATTCTACAATAAAAAAAGTTAAGCAGTTCTCGTATATTAAAAAGTATTTTTTAGCTACATTGAAGGAATTTACGTATTTTTTAAGTA
>CAYZHY010000022.1:0-25388 GCA_964477525.1 uncultured Geitlerinema sp.
TGCTAGAAGTTGGGAAACCCTGTAGGGGCAGTTCCAGAATTGCCTCTAGTTGCTTGTAAGATCTGCAATTCAACGAAAAACGCTAGATATTTATAATAGATTTTTGATTTCGATCGCAGGAAGCTAGCGATCCGGAAACGGGATGACAAGTGACGAAAATCCAAGACGGATCTTGATATATATCACGAGGCTGGCTGTGAATTCCCCCTATACTTAGCATCAATGGATCGAAAACACACCCAACCAAATTTTTGGCTCCTTTGAGGAAAATACGTAAATCGAACCTGGTTTTTCTCTGTCGAAATTCGGTTTTTGACCAAATTTGGGGATCCAAGAATTAAAGTTTCAATAAACTTATGGTGTTGTTTGTGTAGAAAACCGTGAAAATACCGTAATCTAGAAATTGGGGTGTGTCGCTGGTTCGTTTTCCCGACTCAGGTTGGTATATACCACAAAAAAAGGCAGCAAGATCGTACGGATCGCTTCCTTTTCTGGCTGAGTGTAAAATAGGAAACTTTTCCCAGCAATTGTATAACGCGATTCCCAAATCCAAACGTAAATTTTGACAATTTTGGTGAAGTTAGGAAATGTTGTCTACAACCGAAATTCCCTGTCATACCTAGATCGCAGACCACGGCTTGGCTTTTTTGGCCAGTTTTATGGCTGCTTTGAGATAGATTTTGTAAACTTTAACAAACTTGAGAAAAGTTTTCGTTGGTTATTGGGAATTATCTATGTAGGCACCCCCTAACTGCGCCTCCTTCATGGAGTGATGGAGAGGAACATTATGCCCATACCCTCTTTGCCCGTAAATGCGGAATATGAAGAGCAACCTGCTGTTTCTGACCTAGAATCAAACGATTTTGAACCAGAAGCAGAAGATTTAAGCGAACCTGATTTAGCTGCTGACGATTCCGAAGAAACAAAAAACGAACAACCAAGCGATCGCCACAGCAATCGCACAACCGATTTAGTCCGCCTATACCTCCAGGAAATTGGTCGAGTCTCCCTGCTAGGGCGCGATGAGGAAGTTGCCCAAGCTCAGAAAGTTCAGCGTTACGTCAAACTATTAGAAGTGCGTCGCGAAGCAGCCATTGCCGAATCTGGTAATTTAGCTCGCTACGAGCATTTGATGCAAGTACGGGAGCATTTATCTTCTCAACTCGGTCACAGTCCTTCGCAAAAACAATGGACGACTGCCGCTCAAGTTCCTGTTAGCGAATTCAAAACCATTTTAAGTCAAGGCAAACGCCGTTGGGCAGAACTTACAAACTTGACTTTAGAAGAACTAGAACGAGCGCAATCGGAGGGTTTGCGTGCCAAAGAACGCATGATTAAAGCCAACTTGCGTTTGGTGGTTTCCGTAGCCAAAAAATACCAAAATCGGGGGTTAGAACTATTGGATCTCATCCAAGAAGGCACGTTAGGACTCGAACGCGCTGTTGATAAATTTGACCCCACCAAAGGATATCGTTTTAGTACGTACGCTTATTGGTGGATTCGCCAGGGAATTACCCGTGCGATCGCCACCCAAAGCCGTACCATTCGCATTCCCGTCCATATTACCGAAAAACTGAACAAAATTAAAAAAGCCCAGCGCCAACTTGCCCAAGATAAAGGGTACACTCCCAACGTGGAAGATATTGCCAGCGAACTGGAAATGACGCCAGCTCAAGTTCGAGAAGTCTTGATGCGGGTGCCTCGTTCTATCTCGCTGGAGTTAAAAGTTGGCAAAGATAAAGAAACTCAATTGGGAGAACTGCTGGAAACCGAAGATTTGTCTCCCGAAGAACTCATGACGCGGGAAGCCTTACATCGGGAATTGCAACAATTGCTCTCGGATTTAAGCAGCCGCGAACGCGATGTCATTCGCATGCGTTTCGGCTTGGGTGACGGACACCCCTATTCCCTAGCTGAGATTGGTCGTGCTTTAGATTTATCCCGGGAACGAGTACGTCAAATTGAAGCTAAGGCATTGCAAAAATTACGACAGCCCAAACGCCGCAATCGCGTCCGCGATTATTTAGATGCCTTAACTTAACAGATCGAACCAATTGTAGCGAGTATCTTAGCGAACAGAACCACACCATTTCTAGAAAATTTTGCCGAATATATACCTAATCTTCCCTTTTTTCAGGGGGGGTTGGGGATTCAACAGCGATCGCTCTCTTTAAGAAATGGTATCTCCCTTCTCAGAACCCGCCCTATTCAGAGCGGGTTTTTTACTTGGTTGGGGTTCTTCCCAGAATCCTCTCAGTGGTTGTGGTTTGGCTCATCGTTGCTCGTATAAATTAGAATTTTTCTCAATAATGAGTAGCTTCTTGACAATTGCCTAGCGACTGGTTATCTTTTTCAATAAGCAACAATATTTGAGAAGATAACATATGACGTCTTATACAACTAGCTCCTTTAAAGCCGAATTGAACGAACGCGGTTGGCGCCTGACACCGCAACGGGAAACCATCTTAAAAATCTTTCAAGACCTTCCCAAAGGCGAACATCTGAGTGCAGAAGAACTCTACCTGCGCTTGCAAGAAGAAAGCAATATTAGTATTAGTTTATCGACGATTTATCGCACTCTTAAATTAATGTCTCGCTTGGGAATCCTCCGAGAATTGGAGTTTGGGGAAGGTCACAAGCATTACGAGCTGAACCAACCCCAACCCTATCACCATCACCATTTAATTTGTGTCAAGTGCAATAAAACAATTGAATTCAAAAACGATTCCATTCTCAAAATCGGAGCCAAAACTGCTAAAAAAGAAGGATATCACTTGCTAGATTGTCAGTTAACCATTCATGCTATTTGTCCTTCCTGTCAACGAGCCCTTCTGCCTGTATAGGAATTGGACTTAATCAAATAGCTATAGCTATCTAGCTAAGTTATTCATTACCTTGCTGGTTTTTCGGAAGTGGAACTAGTTGAAAATCAGAATTATTAGGCGTTTCTTCTGCCGCTGGAAAATCTTCAGCGGATGTTGGCAGCAACAATCCCATGGCATTGCGCGTTGCTGCATCGACAATGCCGTTACCGAGCAAGCCGCGGTCTTGTTGAAATTTGATGACGGCCGCTTCCGTTTTCGATCCAAAGTGACTGCTGAGGCGGCCGTTATAGTAACCTAATTCGTGCAATCGTTCTTGTACTTGTAAAACTTGTGGAGAGCGATCGCCGCGTCGCAGAACCGTACGTTCGGGATTGGTAGTTTGTTGTCTGCCACCAGAGGAAAATTGGGTTGGTTGTTGCGCTCGATTGAGGGCCGTTTGGGTTTCGCGGTTTACTTTCCCGGTGTCGGATAGGTTCTTATCTTGTTGAAAAGCTTCTACTGCATCTTCGACTCTGGCATCAAAAATGCCATTAATGAAGCCGTCGTAGTACCCTAGGGTTTGCAGTTGTTGTTGCAATTGTACGACGCGATCGCCAATATCTCCCCGTTGAATGGGAAAATCTTGGGAACGGTTGGTTTGGGGAAAACGCTGGTTATTGCGAGCAAACTCCGAATCTGGCGCTGTCGCCCGATCTTGGGTGGTGGGAACTGACGGTAGGGTAGAACTAGATTGAGAAAAACCGGAAGAACTGGGCAATTGCAAAGCATTCTCGGTTTGAGGACCGACGATGCCATCTACAGATAATCCATTGCTACGTTGAAATTCTTGAACGGCATCTGCGGTGAGTTCTCCGTAGTATCCAGTAATGGGACCGTCAAAATATCCCAACTCCTGCAAGCGACGCTGCAACCTTTCTACTTGGCTTCCCGTATCCCCTACTTGCATTAATGCCAAGGCACTATTGGCAACTAGCAAAATAACGGCAAACGCACTTGCAGGCAAAATTCGCCGCCGGAAATAATGCCATAGAGAGAAGGATTGTGTCCGAGCGACCGTTGGTCTTCCCTTGGTAAGAATGTGGGTAGCGACTTCAGAAACACGAACCCAGGCCTTCATAAAATATCCATCAAAGAATAGATATACAAATACGTATCCCTATTTAAATTCTACTAAAAGTGGCCAAAAAAAAGAACCCGGAAACAAAGGTATGAAAACCTATTGCTTTCCGAGTTGGACAGTTGAGTAGCTGTTTGTTTGAATCTTGTTAAATGTTAAATAATTCCTAAGCGATCGCAAACCACGGCAGTAACCCCAGCAAAAACGGTGATCCCCAGTGCTAATAGGGGATGTTGACCTTGAGCTACTGCAAAAGAAGTAACAATGCCAGCCCCGAGAGAGGCAGTAACCACGTTTGTTAATAATTCTTTACTAGAATTGGGTTCGTACATGAGCCTTCAGGGTTTTTGAACTTTACTTTACTTGGTTTCGATTTTTACAAAAATATCACCCTGAATTCTTGCTTGGGTCGGAGGGGGGAAATATTGTCACTAAGATTTAAATTTAGAGAAATTTCTTAAACATTGTTACGAAGATTTTTTTGGAGAAATGGGAAGAGTTTAGACCAACCAAGTGGTGGCTCTAGCTGCTGCTACTCGGAAACGGGCCTTGTATTTCCAGCTTTTACCCATCCCGTTTTATTGTCTTCGGGAACCCATACTTTTTCCCAAACCCTATTGGCACTGTCTTTGATGATATATACTTTTCCTTCGTAAGGAAGGCCACCAATACGGTCTGCCTCGTAAGTGGGG
Source organism: uncultured Geitlerinema sp. (assembly GCA_964477525.1). Lineage (GTDB taxonomy): Bacteria > Cyanobacteriota > Cyanobacteriia > Cyanobacteriales > PCC-9228 > PCC-9228. Next base: position 4,635 of record CAYZHY010000022.1, read on the forward strand.
GCTCCTCTGAGGATCAAGCCTTCCGGCCAGGTGACCAAAGCTGGTTGAGAACCTGGCGGCGGCGTTGGGGAAGGGGAGGGGGAAGGAGAGGGAGGCGGAGAAGCAGGGGTAGAAGCAGAAGAAGAAGAACTGGATTTTTGGGAAACTTCGGTTTTGGTGGTTTGTTCTTGATTGGCAAAGGTGGGTTTGGGAGGACGACCGCTCAATCTGGTGGCAAAATACAAAGCTGCCAACATACTCCCTCCCGTTAAAATAGCGATCGCTAAAACAAAACCGATGAGAAATTTAAAAAATGCCGAGATAGTCCTCATAAGCCAGTTCCATAAAGACAATCGATGGATGGCATGCTAGAAAATACCACCAAATTTGATAGGGGCGAACAGCCGTTGCCCCTACTACCATTATCGATCCAAATATTTACCATCGAGGGAATTAATCGGGCGATCGCAGCTGACCTTGCATGCGCGCTCCCAAGGTACTGGAACGAGAAGCCAAACGAGCTTTGCCAGATGCTGCCCAAGCTTGCAGGTACTCGATTTGTTCTTTCGCCGTTCGAGCCAAAGGCACCACTTGACTGGCTGCTTCTAAAATATCTTCGGTGGTAAAATCTCGCCCTTGACTGAAGCCGATATGCATAGCTTCAACGACGGCTTGTTCAATTTCCGCACCGGAAAAATCTGGCGTTTCGTAAGCCAAACGGTCTAGATCGTAATCTTTGATATTGGCGGGTCGTAGGTGGGATAAATGCACCTCAAAGATGGCACGCCGTTCTTGGTGATTGGGCAAACCAACGAAGAAAATATCGTCAAACCGCCCTTTCCGTAGAAGTTCCGGCGGTAAATTTTGAATGTTATTGGCGGTGGCAACCACAAACACTGGCGACGTTTTTTCTGCCATCCAAGTCACAAAGGTACCAAACACGCGACTGGAAGTTCCGGAATCGCCACGACCTTCGGAACCGGCGAAGGCTTTATCGATTTCGTCGATCCACAACACGCAAGGGGCAACCGCTTCGGCAATTTGGATGGCTTGGCGGGTTCTGGCTTCTGATTCTCCCACCAAACCAGAAAACAAACGCCCCACATCCAAACGCATGAGGGGCAAATGCCAGTGATGGGCGATCGCTTTGGCAGTGAGGGATTTGCCGGTTCCCTGAATGCCTACTAGGAGCAAGCCTTTGGGATGGGGCAAACCGTACTGACGGGCACGTTCGGAAAAAGCGCCTCCCCGGCGCAGCAACCATTCTTTGAGATTATCCAAGCCGCCAATATCGGTAATTTGTTCTTTGGCGGGGTAAAAATCTAAAATTTGGGTTTGGCGAATGGTTTGCCGTTTTTCTTCCAGAACCAGATCCACATCTTCTGGTTGGACTTCCCCGTGGCTGGCAATCGCTCTGGCAAGAACCCGACGAATGCGTTCTATGGACAATCCCTGACCGGAACGCACCATTTCATCCATCACCCGAGGTTGCAAGGAATTGCCGGTCCCTGCCAGCAAGCGTTCGATTTCTGCCCGAATTTCTTCCGGTGTGGGCAAGGGAAATTCCATTACCGTAATGCTTTCGCTGAGGTCTTCGGGAATTTCAATGCGCGGTGCCATCAGAACCAAATTTTTGGGTTGGGATTTGAGGGTTCTGGCGAGATTGCGCAGCTTGCGCGAGATGGCTAAATCATCCAAAAAACGATGAAAATCCCGCAAGATAAAGATTCCCGGTGCCGAAGCTGGCAGGCTTTCCACAAATTCTAATGCTTGCAGCGGATTGCGGCGGGCGTACCCTTCATCGTTGGGATTGCCCCGGTAGCCATCCACAAAATCCCAGGTATAAATGGCACGGTTGCCCTGTTGTTCGCTGCAACGAGCGATCGTTTCTTCAGCGCGTTCTTCTTCGAGCGTAGGTACGTAAATAATAGGATACCGGGCGCGCAGCAGTAGTTGGAACTCCTCGGTAAAGCTCATGCTTCAACTCTCCTTCATCCAGGCAATTGTTCTTTCAGCGCTGCCAACCGAGCCCAGCGGCTATCTACCAGTTCTTCATCAGATGGTTCGTCTACGGCAATTCCTTGACACTGAAGGTCGCATAATTGTCTGCTCGGCATAGCCAAACACAATTGTTCGTAGATCCACTGGGCAACATCGAAATATCCCTTAGGAGATAGTTGTTCCACCAACTCTTCTAGGGGCGTTTCTTTCTCTAAAGCTAGATTTTCCTCTGATTCTGCTGCGGCCTCCAACCAAAGTATTTCTGATGTCTGGAGGTGGAGACGGTGATTGTATTGCTGCAAGCATCGGTGGCAGGCTAAGGTAACGATGGTTTCTGCCTCTATGGAAACTTCAATGTAATTGCCTTGATGGATGGCTTTTAAGTTTCCTTGTACTGGTGTGAGCGTTTCTAGTTCGTTAAAGTATTCTTTAAATTCAAATTCCTCTGTTGCATCTGGTGCTTGAGCGAGTTGAGGGATATAGATGGCCTCCATCAGAGAACCTCCAAAGGCGACTGCTAGGGTGGAAAGCGAAGCGTTCGTTGATGTAGAGATGAATTAGAGAAATTTTTTTAGATATAGGTGGGAAAACTGTTAAAAAGGCTTTATAATCATCATTTTTCACCATGAAAGTCAAGAGGTAGAGAACGCCAATCCTCAGGCAGTCAGTAGGAAGGGAAAATTTCCCAACCACCTCCTGACCATCGCCCGGGCAGCTATCTCTACCTACAAGGGATCGATTGCTGGTGGAAGCGGAAACCATCACACCGCTTCCAGGAACCCTTTAGCTGCGCGAACGAATAACCAAAGAGCGGTTGGGTTCTTGACCGCGACTGTAGGTTTCTAAATCTGTGTCGTCAGCTAACAGATTGTGGACTTGTCGCCGTTCTGCCGCCGATAATTCCTTCAACTCTTGCTCTTGTCCCGTTTGGCGAACGGTTTCTACAGCTTCGGAAGCTATGCGTTTCAGTTCCTCCAATCGGCGGCGTCGGTAACCATCTAACTCCACCGTATAAGCAGCTTGCTCTTCGGGAGTGCATCCTAAGTTTAGAATGGTATTGGCCATGTATTGAATGGCATCGAGAGCTTCACCGCGCGACCCTGTCAAGGCTTTCACTTGTTTGGGGGTCAAATACGTGGCATCGATGGTTAGCCAATAACTTGCTCCAAATTCACTTTCTTGAAAAGTTGACTTGACATTGGCTGATAAGCCGACGAACTCTAAGAGTTCTTCTAGCCACTCTTGCCCTTGCTGCTGTTTGTTGCTGCTTGATTCCACCATTAGGCTTTCTTTTTAGAACGCCCTGATTCAAAAGGTAGCGAATCCCCATCCTTGGATTTGCCGTCTTTGTTCTGGGATTGGTCCGCCTTTTCTTGCTCTTCGACCAATTTTTGCAAGTTTTCTGGTAGCGGTTCCCGAGAAAGAATAAAGGTTTGCACGGTTTGGAAAATGTTAGCTACCACCATGTACATAAGAACCCCAGCCGGTAGCGGAAAGAACAGAAACATGCCCGAAAACAGAACTGGGGTGATCTTGTTAATGGTATCCTGCTGCGGATTGCTACTTCCTTGCCCTTGTCCTGATAAAATCTGGTTTAGGTACAAGCTAGCTCCGAAAAACAGCACCATCCCCACGATATCCCAGTGAATGGTGCCATCTTCATCAACTGCACCTACGCTTCCCAAGGCTTCAATAAATAGAAATCCTTCTTCGGCAGCAATGCCAGGAATCGTTGCTTGGATGGTAGCCGATCCTGGTTGCAAAGCTTCAATGGTACCATCGGGACTTACGTTTACCCGTTCGGCACCTTGCGTTACTTCCCAGGTGGGCGAAAGTTTTTCTTTGTCGTATTTTTGGATAAAGTTTTGCAAAGGAGCCCCATCAGGGGTTTGGAACTCTACCTGCGAAGTTTCTCCGACTGCCAATTGATTGCCACCGGGTAAGATGGCACTCATGGGAACGTGGTTGTTTTCCGCTAGATAGACATTCTTAGACTCGGTAGTGTAAGTTTGCGGTTGAATGCGCTCGAGTTGTTCTTGTCCAAAAATATCTACATTAATCGTATAGGTAACATCGGCAAACGGCGATCCCCGTAAGGTGGCAAAGAGGGCAAATAAAATTGGCATTTGCAATAAAATGGGAAAGCATCCCGACAGGGGATTGCCGAATTCCTTATAAACTTTGCTCATTTCCTCCTGCTGTTTGGCAGGATCGTCTTTGTAACGTGCTTGTATGTCTTTAATCCGTTGCTGCATCGCTGGTTGCGCCACGCGCATGCGACGCATGCTCCGGATCGACTTGGCACTCAAAGGATAGAGTGCGAAGCGAATGACTAATGTCAAGGCGACAATAGCCAAACCATAGCTGGGCACGATCCCGTAGAAAAAGTCCAGGATCGGCAGCATGATATTGTTGGAAAGAAACCCAATCCCAAAATCCATTCGTTTTTTGTCTACCTACGCCCTTGCAATTCTATTAGATTTGAATCGGATTCGTCAGTCAAACCATCCCACCTATGTAGGTGGCATAACTGTTTCTTATTTTATGAAAAGGATCCGCATTCATAACATCTATTTTGGTATGTTTGGTTTTTTCTTGCCTAGCTCTGTGGAAGCTGGCAAATAGTCGGAAAACCAAAAAACGACTGGTGTTTAACTGGGGCTGGTTCTAAGAGCTTTTGTTGGATTTGTCTCGCTCCCCAATGGCACCGCTTTTGTTGCGGGCTTTCTGGGAAATTTTATCTTCAATGTATTCGTAAATTTCCCGGAATCTGGGCAGCGCTCTCAGTTCCAAACGATTGCCATCTTTGAGAGTAACGACCATGTCACCCCAACTTCCCCAACCACGGGGAACAGTGACAACTTTGGCAACTTCTGAATAGACAATATCGGAGCGATCGCGACCCATCCAGCCGCCAGTTACGGTAATCCGACGGTTGGTGATGCGATAGCGCAACCACAAGGCTCGCACGATCGCGCCAATGGTCAGGGGAAGAAAAATAATAGTTACTCCGAGAAGCAAGCCCACGAGCAAATCCCCAATGTGGGGACCGCCCGAATAATAAACTTCTTCTTTAATACCCATCAAGAACCTCAGCTTCGGCCAATAACTGCTTTAATTCTCGCAAAATTTGTTCGGAATTGCACTCTGGCGATCGCTTGCGTACGCCAATGACCACCATCCATCCGGGTTCGAGTTGCGGTAGCAAATCCCGCAAAACGCCACGAATGCGTCTTTTGATTCGATTGCGAACCACAGCTCGTTTGTCTACTTTCTGACTAACAGAAAGGCCGATGCGCGTTGGAGAATAGCGAGGTTTCCCCTGGGTAGCCTTGCTATCCTCCAAGCAAATGGATGGTTGGGCATCGGCATATTTGAGTGCTCGCAAACGGAAATGTTTTGATTGCCGTCGAATGCCTTTTTGATAAACGAGCGAAAAGTCTCGATGGTGTTTGAGTCGGTTTTGTTTGGGTAACACGCCGGATCGACGAACTGTTAGGAAGCTATCAAATAGCTAGTCTGTGACGACCTTTGCGGCGGCGAGCATTGATCGTTTTTCTTCCATTTCTCGTTCGCATGCGTACCCGAAAGCCTGATGTTCTTCTTCTTCTACGGTTGGTACCGCGTAGCGTTCGCTGCGGCATAGAAAGTTCCCTCCTTGCTAGCTAGCTCCACTGGATGGCAAAAAACCACAGCGTTCTATCGTAACACGCTTGAGGGGGAATTGAGGCGCTTTCCTCAGTTAGCTAGCTGTGGCTACAAACCAACCCCAAAACTCTTTGGGGTTGTTCGTGGCGCTTTTTTTGGTCGTGCTTAGTCAATCGTTAGTACCCAAGTTCCTACGTAGCGTAGTAGCGGCACATCTCCGGGAGATTCAATGCGGGCGTTAAAATAATACATGCCACCAAAGTCTGGATTGTCAACATCGGAAAATTTTAACTCGACTTTATTGCCCGCAGGAACGGGTTCTACCGGATAAATTTCAATGACTTGGTTTTCCGGATCCCAAATCACTTCATCGAGTTCCACAGATTCTTGATTTTTGCCCGTTCCCACCAAAACTTCTACTCGATCGGTATTAAATTCACCGTCGTAGTAATCTGGGTAGTCAATGACAAAACGGGCAGCTGCCACTTCCATTTTATCGGCTGGAATGCGCAGGCGGTAGCGATCGCTATCATCTTCTGCTTTTCCAGACTCTAAGAAAAAATCAAGTTGGTTTTTCTGTTCGGGACCGCCAAAAATCGTGAAACCTGGTAACTGTTGCCCCGAAGCAACTTTCGGTATTCCTACACCACCAAGGGAACCAACGAGTAAAGCGGCCAAGACCAAGCGTACTTTTTTTCCAGCGAACATAAGCTTATCAAATTGAGGTAAATACAACGCAGCAGGAAGCTCCCCGTCATGCATAACATGCCCGAAGGCAAGGCAGAAAGCGAAGTTGTACCGGCATGCATTTGGTTGTTCAGGTTTACGAATTTCCCTGCAAGACAGCCCCAAAAGCGCGATCGCGTGCGGTTGCTTGGCAGCAAACCGATCGCAGATCCAACTATCTATCATACAAGGAAATCCAGTCAAACCACATTATCTGGAATAACGACTTAGCTAGCGTGGTTTTGGTTCCGCCCCCTCCTAGCAAAAACCTAGCAAATGCCAAAATTTCTCTGATTTTGCAATAGGGGACTTGCTGCTGCTACCTCCCCTATTCGCCTACTCTTGATTTATTTCCCACAAGAAATGAATGCATTTTTTTACGCATAGTAAAAAGTTTCAATATGATTTTGGCACCGAATGTAGCTTCTATTGGCTTTTGTAACTCGATTGCTATCAATAGATCGTCAAAAATGCGATCGTCTATTGACAACCATCTCCCCAGCAAAAATCAAGCCCAAACCACCCACTGGATAAGCGATCGCCGAACCAGATTCTTTATACCAACGACTTTTGATTCGTTGTTTTTCTACGAAGATTCTGTTAAAACAAGCTAAAAATATTTTGCAATCTTCAGGAATCGGTTTACCATGCAATAGATTGGACCAGCCCACTGTCAATCAACTTGAGAAACGAAACAGAACTATCCCCAACCACCATACACCTGCAAACCGATAGAGTTAGGTAGTAAATTCAGGTTGGAACGATTATCGACGAGCATCCTAACTCTGGAAGGATTCGCTAAATCGCACGTCCAGCATTCTGCAAGCAATGCTCGATGGTTTGGTATCTTTCCAAACTGCCAGCAACAACGAACGGCGTTGCATAGAAACAAACAAGCTCGCTGTTGCTCGTAGATGGGGATGGTCAAAGATCTAGGAGGTTCCGCATATGAAAATAGCCGTAGCGAAAGAAACCGAATTAGGAGAACGCCGCGTTGGTTGCGTTCCTGATGTCGTCCGCCGATTGGCTGGCGAGCAAACAGAAATTTGGGTATCCTCTGGTGCCGGAGAAGCGGCATTCTGGAGCGATGAAGATTATAAAGAAGCCGGCGCTCAAATTGAGCCAGACCCAACAACCCTGTGGTCTCAAGCCGATATTTTGGTCAAAGTGGCGCCTCCCAAACCCGAAGAAATCGAAGCTTTGCGCCCGGGCACTCTCCTCATTGGCATGCTCAATCCCTGGGGCAATTTAGAACTCATGCAGCAACTGGCTCAAAAGCAAGTAACGGCTTTGGCCATGGAGGCCATTCCCCGTACCAGTAAAGCCCAAAGCATGGATGCGCTGTCTTCCCAAGCTTCCATTGCCGGATACAAAGCCACTTTGATTGCTGCCACCGCCCTGCCCAAATATTTTCCCATGCTGACCACAGCCGCCGGCACTGTTCGCCCTGCCAAGGTATTCGTTATCGGTGCTGGCGTTGCAGGGTTACAAGCGATCGCTACAGCTCGCCGTTTGGGCGCTCTTGTCCAAGCCTACGACATTCGCCCGGAAGTCAAAGAGCAAATCGAAAGTTTGGGCGCTACCTTCGTAGAAGTGGAACTAGAAGAAGAAACCAGCAGCGAAGGCGGCTACGCCAAAGAAGTCTCGGCAGATTCCCAACAACGAATTCAAGAAAAGGTTGCCGAAACCATCGCCGACTCCGATGTGGTTTTAACCACCGCCCAAGTTCCTGGCAAAAAAGCACCGTTGTTGGTCAGCGACGAAACCATTGCTAGAATGCATCCCGGTTCGGTGATTGTAGACGTAGCTGCCGAACAGGGAGGCAACTGCGAAGGCACCGAAGCTGGCAAAGATGTGGTTCGCCACGGCGTTACCATTATTGGTCCTGTTAATTTACCATCTTCCGTTCCCGTTCACGCTAGCCAGCTATACGCCAAAAATATTGCTTCTTTGCTCAAATACATCATGCCCGATGGCAATTTGAATCTGGATTGGGATGACGATATTGTCAGCCAGAGCTGCATTACCCATCAAGGCGAAATTGTCAATCCCAAAGTTCGCGAACTTGTAGAACAGGTTGTAACCCAATAGCGATCGCTATTGTTGAGAAATCGAAAAATATTGTTTGTACCGTCCCCTCGATTGCAGGAGGTTTCTGATGCTGGAAAGTTTAATACCGGCTTTGTTCGTTTTTGTATTAGCAGCTTTTGTTGGTTTTGAAGTCATCAATAAGGTACCGCCCACGTTGCATACCCCTTTGATGTCCGGTGCCAATGCCATTTCTGGGATTACAACGATTGGTGCTTTGTTGGTCGTTGGTTCTCGCAATTGGGATGTCACTGAGATTTTGGGATTGGCAGCTTTAATCTTAGCAACGATTAACGTGGTTGGTGGGTTCATCGTCACCGATCGCATGTTGCAAATGTTCAAGAAGAAGGAGGCCAAATAGTTCATGAATGAGTATCTAGATGCTGGCATTCAGCTTGCCTACTTAGGGGCAGCTTCCCTCTTTATTTTGGGATTGAAACAGTTAGGAAGTCCGGCAACAGCCCGTCGCGGCAACTTGCTGGCGGCTTCTGGTATGTTTGTTGCTGTTTTGGCGACCCTGCTGTATCAAGAAGTTCTCAACTACCAAACCATTCTCATTGGTATTGCCATTGGCGCTGGGATTGGTGCGGTGGCAGCGCAAAAAGTGGAAATGACTGCCATGCCGCAAATGGTGGGTTTGTTCAACGGTTTGGGTGGTGCTGCCTCGGCGTTGGTCGCCAGCGGTGAATTTTGGCAGCTAGCCAACAGCAGCGAATTCATTTCCCCAGATACCAATTTCACTATTCTGCTCAGTATTTTTATTGGCGGTGTAACGTTTTCCGGCAGCTTGATTGCCTTTTCCAAGTTACAACGCATTCTGCCCGGGGCACCACTCACGTTCCCCTTCCAGCAACCTTTTAACCTAACTTTGTTGGGAATTTTTCTGGCAGGCAGCAGCTACTTGCTATTCTTTGAACCTGGCCATCTAACCGCCTTTGCTGCGATCGCTGGGGTTTCCCTGGTTTTGGGAGTTATGTTCGTGCTCCCCATTGGTGGCGGCGATATGCCAGTGGTTATTTCCCTGTTAAACTCCTTCTCGGGATTGGCTGCCAGTGCCGCTGGTTTTGTCATTAAAAACAACATGCTGATTATCGCTGGTGCTTTAGTAGGCGCATCGGGCATCATTTTGACGGTTATCATGTGCAAAGCCATGAACCGTTCCCTCACCAGCGTTCTCTTTGGTGCTTTTGGCGCTGGCGAAGGTACAGCCGCTGCCACCTCGGGTAGCGAAGGAGAGAAAACCGTACGTTCTCTAGATGCCGAAGAAGCAGCGATGATGTTGGGCTATGCTCGTTCTGTGGTGATTGTTCCCGGTTACGGCATGGCTGTGGCTCAAGCACAACAATCTGTCCAGGAATTGGTCGATTTGTTAGAGAAAAAAGGTGTAGAAGTGAAATATGCCATCCATCCGGTTGCCGGTCGGATGCCAGGACACATGAATGTTCTACTGGCGGAAGCCAATGTTCCCTATCCGCAGCTGTACGATATGGAAGATATTAATCCGCAGTTTGGGCAGACGGATGTGGCCTTGGTTATTGGTGCCAATGATGTGGTCAATCCAGCAGCGCGAGAGCAACAAGATAGCCCCATCTATGGCATGCCCATTTTGAACGTGGATAATGCCAAAAATACGATTGTAATTAAGCGTAGTCTGAGTACGGGCTTTGCCGGCATCGACAACGACTTATTTTACAAGGATAAAACGTTTATGATGTTTGGTAGTGCGAAAGATATGGTGACGCAACTGGTTAATGAAGTGAAACAGTTGTAAGTTGGTTGCTACCAGGACCATTGCCCTGCCTTTTCGGTGGGGCAACTTCTGACTGCCGATCCGTTGACGGCGCGATCGCTGTTATGTTTGGTTTTTGTCTATTGAGAACGATTTGACAGAATGCCCTGGTGGTGCTATATTAAATATATAGAAATTTCATAAGTTTTCGGGATAAAGGAAAAATTTTTTCCTCCCTGCCCGGTAGGGGAAATTGCATTTTTTTGCAGACATTTCGCTCAAACATCTAGGCAGGACAAAAATAATTGAATTATTTTCGCGCAGGTTAGATGATTGGGTTGGAGTGTCCCATTCAACTCCCCCTTTTTTACGGCGATTCCCCTCGCCCTATGTCCCCTCTATTATACACCAAACTTTTGACTTTGGCTAGAATCCATCTAGAGAATTTCCGCTGGGAGAGGGAGGAAAAGAAATTTTAAAGAAAATTTAAGGATTTGTGGGAATTTGCGCATGGCCCCTACAACAGCAAATTCATGAAAATAGCTATCATACAGAACCCACCCTGCGAAAACCCGAAAAATTCCCCCTCTGACCCCTTTTCCCCTCCTCTAGCTGAAATGTTGTTTTTACGTGTGGGATTTGGTATAAAATAGGGAAACGACTTCTTCATGGAAAAAAATTTGATGAAAAAGCGCAAAAAACCAAATTCCCCCTTTAAAGGATTTGGTGAGGACAATCGCAAGCGACTAACGGTGACGGCTTACGGAGAAAGCGACGATCGCATTCATCACGTAGCGGCTGTTTTGCATTTTGCCGAATCGGGAAAAATTATCCAAACCAAATTATACGATGGCAGCGAAAATATAGAAGAAGCCACCAATGAAATTGTGGACTTTGCCCAAAAAGAAGATGCGGAACTTTATATGGTCAACGGAGTTCTGCCAGCAGAAAGCTGTCCGGAATGTGGGGGAAAAGCGTATCAAGTGGTTTGCAATGCCGATATAGAAAGGATGCAAGCAGAGTCTGATTGATTTTTCATATATATAAATTATCGGCGATGTTGGGGATAGGTTTGTAAATACTCTTGTAACTTATCGTAGGCTTCCCGTACTTGGAGAAAAGCCTGCTTGCTGCCACCGGGAACGTCGGGATGGGTTTGTCTGGCTTTGCGACGGTAGGCTTTGGTTAGTTCTTTTCTGGTAAAAGGCCAGCGTAAATTGAGAAGCTGTAAGTAAAATTGCAACTGTCGGTCTTTTTTGGTTTCCGAACTTTCTGAAGATTCAAAGGGATATTTGCGATCGCTATTCGCGTAGCGCCGATCTCGATCGTACAAATAAGGGTTTTCCGAAGTGTTAAACGCTTCCCAGAGTTCTTGAATTGTTTTTACTAAAAGAATCAAAAAAACGAGGAAAAGAGAAATAAAAATCGGAATCACTGAATACGGATGAATCTGGGTCAAGCAAAATACAAAAACTGGCAAAGTTTTGAGCAAAAAGAGTAGGGAATTATACTTAATCATAAAAAATACAGTGCCAGAGATTTAGAAAAAATTTTTTATAGAAATATCTTGTCTCCGTACGCACGGAAAAGCTATAAAAACGGATCGCGATGGAGATACCAACAGCCATTTCGCGCAGCATACCTGCATTCATTCCCCAAAACCGATAGAATAGTAGTTCTACCATTTTCCAGATCGGAAGCTGCTCTATTTCTTGACCCAAGGATCGATGGCCATCGATTGGGGAACTTGTCTTTTTCTGTCAAAATAGAAATAGCAACAAAACATCGATCGATCGATTGCCCTCCTCGAGCGACTGTACGTAAAAACAAATTTATTTATGACAATGAAGACCCCTCGTAACTATCACATCACCACATTCGGCTGTCAAATGAACAAAGCCGATTCCGAACGCATGGCTGGTATTTTAGACGAAATGGGTTTTACCTTCGTCGAAGACCCCAACGATGCCGATCTTATTGTTTATAATACTTGTACCATTCGCGAGAACGCCGAACAAAAAGTTTATTCCTATTTAGGCAAACAGGCAAAACGCAAACACCAAAGTCCCGAGTTAACCCTGGTTGTTGCCGGTTGCGTGGCCCAGCAAGAAGGGGAAGCTTTAATGCGTCGCGTACCGGAGTTGGACTTGGTTTTGGGTCCGCAACATGCCAACCGCCTGCAAGATTTGCTAGAGCAAGTTTTTGATGGCAATCAGGTGGTGGCTACCGAACCGATCCATATTATGGAAGACATCACCAAGCCACGTCGGGATAGCGACATTTCCGCTTGGGTAAATGTCATCTATGGCTGCAACGAACGTTGTACCTATTGCGTCGTTCCCAACGTACGCGGTAGGGAACAATCTCGTACGCCGGAAGCCATTCGTGCGGAAATGGAAGAGTTAGGACGTACGGGATACAAAGAAGTTACCCTGCTGGGTCAAAATATCGACGCTTACGGTCGGGATTTGCCAGGGGTCACCCCAGAAGGCAGAAACAAGTACAACTTTACTGATTTGTTGTACTACGTTCACGACGTTCCTGGTATCGAACGCATTCGCTTTGCTACTAGCCATCCCCGTTATTTTACCGAACGTTTGATTGCTGCTTGTGCGGAACTACCGAAAGTTTGCGAACATTTTCACATTCCTTTTCAATCGGGAGACAACGACATTCTCAAGGCCATGGCGCGGGGATATACCCAGCAAAAATACCGTCGCATCGTCGATAAAATTCGCCATTATATTCCCGACGCGGCTATTAGTGCCGATGCCATTGTCGGATTTCCCGGGGAAACGGAAGAACAGTTTGAAAATACTTTACAACTGGTAGATGACATTGGTTTCGACCAATTAAATACAGCCGCCTACTCCCCCCGTCCGGGAACACCTGCTGCCAAAATGGAAAACGAGCTTCCCGAACAAGTGAAAAAAGACCGCTTGCAGCGTCTCAATCGCTTGGTGGAAACGAAAGCCTCCGAGCGATCGCAACGGTATTACAATCGCATAGAAGAAGTCCTGGTGGAAGATCTCAATCCCAAAGATTCTTCCCAGGTCATGGGAAGAACCCGTGGCAACCGCCTAACCTTCTTCAAAGGCGATTTAGAAACGCTAAGAGGACAAATCGTTCCCGTAAAAATTACGGAAGTCCGTGCTTTTAGCCTGACGGGTGAGGCTTTGGTCCCTGCCGCTGTCGGATAGTTCGTGGGAAGAAGAGCATGGGGGCATGGGTGCATCGGAGAAAAGATTTTACTTTTCTATCTGCCAAGCTCTGTAGCTCCCACGCTCCCCTGTTCCTACTTTCGCCTTAGGGAGTATCTATAGTAATGAGATGTTCTTCTGGGATATAGAAACGGAAGTGACCGGCATTGGAAAAGACCAGCAACAGGTTTAAAGACCAACCCGGTTCGGCGGGTAAGTCATCCCAAGGAACGGCAACTTCCAAACAGCGATTGACACCAACTTGAGCGCGGGTTCGATGTGCGTACCAACAGTCGTATTCTCCGGCTTCGTAGAACCAAACCGATTGAGTTACCAGATCGATGCCTAAATGGTGGTGAAATAAATAATTCAACGGTTCGCGATCGGGAAGTTCTTCCAACGGTAAGGTACTATTGTGCATTGTTTGCTGTGGATAGTACCAAAATAGATTGAATTCTGGTGGTAAGTCTTTCCCAGGTTTTTTGCCAGTTTGGAAATCCAAACGCAAATAAAAATTTAAGTGGTCGCGCCCGTACCAAATACGCTGAATGGGACTGCTACGGTGCATGGTACCGCGAGCAGCGCCTACTTCAATGCGACCGGCGTGGTTCCATTCTTGTTCGTCTCCCAAACCGTCAATGGTGGGATGGATGAAAGATTGCGGACTTTGTTCGCCTTTGCGTTCGTGTTCTTCTAGAGGAGATTCGAGAACTTCGGGAATAGGTTCTCCCAAGGCTTCGTAAATGGCAGCCAGATGTTCCCGGAAAAGTTGGTCGAAGATGGCATCCTGGTTGGAACTGTGACCTTCGCCAAACCACCAGAACCAATCGGAACCTTCGGCGGCGTATAAAGCTTCCCAAGCGGCGGGATTGTTTTCTTCGGTAGCTTCGGGATGATTTTCTAAGGTTTGACGCGCATCGTAGAGCAAATCCCAAGCTCGGTTTTTGATGGGGTCGCCAATCCAGGTAGCGAAGTTACCATCTACCCAGGAACCACTGTGGAGTTTTTGGCTGGGTAAGGATTGTTCGGGGGGAAATTTGTCTAAAAATTCAGAAACGGTGACCAATTGCAGCTGCTTGGTATCGCTGCATAGTTGGTATAAATGTTCTAAAAACGGTTTGCCGTCTTGTTGGTAAAATTCCCAGCAATTTTCGCCGTCGAGAGCAATGGTGACCAGCCAAGGTTGGTCTAAGGTAGTGCTGTTGCTGCTTTGTTGGTGGCGCAGCTGGCGCGCGATCGCTTCTAGGTATCCGACCAAATCGGAGGCGGCTTTTTTGGGTTCCATGGAACTGTAGGTAAACCCAATTAAGTCCGACAAGCGATGGTCGCGAAATACAATACTGATATCACCGCAAGACGTTTGCAGGCGATAGGGACGGTATAAAAGTTCTGGTTCTTGCAAATTACCTGCAGCATTGCGATGGAAAAAGCGGTTCAAGGTCCATCCCAAAACCGCTTCGTCGGAACACAACCACTGGAATCCAGCTTGAGCCACATTGTCTAAAATTTCGGGACTCACTGACTGTTCGGAAGGCCACAATCCCTTGGGATCGCAACCAAAGCGGTTACGATACATGGCGATCGCATGTTGCAAGTGTCGGGGAATATCGGCCGCATATTGAAATTGCTTTTCAGGCAGGGGAGCATCTGGCATGGCCACGTGGGCGGAGTTGCTATCTGCCAGCAGCGGTAAAATGGGGTGGGTATAGGGAGAAGTGGTAACTTCTAGCTGTCCTGCTTCCTGCAATTCCCGGTGTTTGGTAACAATGCGCGAGAGAATTTGCCGTTGTTGCTTCCAAATTTCTTGGCGATCGTAGAGGGTAAAATTGCGTTCTTTTTGCAGTAATTTGGCAATTTCCGGCCGATCCCAAAAGATGGGGTCGATCCAGACTAAGTTATGCCAAGCCATCAAGTCGCCATATTCCCGCAGCGACCAATTTTCCCAACACCAGTGAATCCCTTTTTCTTGTTTTTGTTCGTACAGTTCGGCGTAGCGAGGATGGGGATCCACCATGGTGCGGTGATTGGCATCAAAAAAATGTTCGAGAACAAACTTTTTTTGTCCTTGAGTCAGCTTTTCAACTGGGGTCAGCGTGGCTTCTAGATAGGGATCTCTGGCTCGATCGTTGATATAATCTTCCAGCTGCAAAATGAGAGAAGGAACCAAGTTTACAGTTTGATGCAACTGGGGATATTTTTCTAGGAGTAAAATGAGGTCTAAATAATCTTTGGTTCCATGCAGACGCACCCAGGGAAGCCGATATTCACCGCCGCGGCGGCTTTGATATAAAGGCTGGTGCTGGTGCCAAATAAAAGCTACGTATAGTGGATGAGTCATGATTGTTCAAGCGATCGCCCAAGCTGGGGGAGGCAAATGCTGCCCGTTTCCCAAGCAAGAGAAAAGATACCACGAGCCAGTATCTTTTCTCCTACCTTTTGAGCCATGCCTACATAATGGCTTCTACTTCAGCAATTTCGGGAATTTCTTGCCGCAGTTTGCGCTCGATGCCCATTTTGAGAGTCATGGTAGAGCTAGGGCAAGAACCGCAAGCTCCTTGCAGGCTCAATTTGACAATGGGACCGTCAATTTCTACCAATTCTACGTTGCCACCATCTGCCATTAGATAGGGACGCAGTTGGTCTAGAACTTGTTCTACGTTTTCTCGGGTTAGAGCTAGTGCTTGCGTCATAAGACCTCCTTGAAGTTGGCACTATTGATGAATTGGGGAAAGTTGGGATGAATTTTGACATTCATTTTCAGTTCCCAACTTCATCCACAAGCCAAAAATATTAACGAATTCTGTTTGTCATTCTACATATTTTATGGGTTCGTGGGGACGGTAGGTGGTCTTGGAAACCAACAATCAATCGTTCCATTCACCTCTAGGAGGCACTGGTGGATTGCGTCGCAGGGTTCTAGTTAAATCGTCGTCGTGACTGCTTTTTCCTCGAAGCCACTGGCGAATAGCTGCTTCAAAGACTTTGCTGGGTTCGTTGGTTAGATGTTTGATTTGCTCTAGAAGTTCCGCATCTAGTTCGATGCAAACTTCTACCTTTTCTCGCGGTCTTTGTTCGGGGTTAGAAGAATCGTTCATAAGAAGGAAGGGATTTCTATAAAAAAAATTATATTTTCAGGATACTGTACGCTATTTTACTAGGAATTGGGATTCCTTTGGTTGCGATCGCATGACTTGCAGCAGAGAAATTTTTAAGATGGGTTATCCCCGCCGCCAGGCCAAAAAGGTTTCCAACAAGGTTTGGCGTAGGGGATGGCGCTGGCGTTCGATCGCTTGCCAGCTGGCGTATAGCTGCTGAAACAGTTCGCTGTAGCTGGGCATCATGGGAACGATGGCTGCGATCGCTTTGATTCCTTGGTTTTGGCGTACGGCCATGGCCAACGGAACGATGAGTTCTCGCGCTTGGGGAGTTAATAAATGGGCCCCTAGCAATTTCCCATTTTCTTGCAAAATGAGTTTGACAAATCCCATGACCCTGCCATCTACTTGCATTTGCGGGAGCTTGGATAAAGGCTGGCGCAAAACCACAATGCGATCGCCGTAGCGTTTTCTGGCTTGGGATTCGGTTAACCCAACTCGTGCCATTTCTGGTTGCGTGCCAATTCCCCAAGGAATTCCCTGGTAGTTGGGGGAGAACCAAGGGAAAAATAGGGCATTTTTTACGGCAATTTGGGCTTCGTAAGCACCGATATGGGGAAAGGGATAACCACCTAAAGTACTGCCACAGGCGTAAATTCTCGGGTTGGTGGTTTGTAGTTGGGAGTTTACCTGCAACCGCTTTTTCCCGGTTCGGGTGAAATGCCATTTTACATTTGCGGCTTCTAAGTTCCAGCGTTCGAGGTCTGGTTGGTAACCGGTGGCAAAGAGGATTTCATCGGTTTCGATGGCACGGTTGCCGGCTTGCAACCATTTTTTTTGTTGAATTTCTTGTACTTGGGTCACGGTGGTTTTCGTAACCACTTGCACGCCGATGGCTTCCAGGCGAGCTTGCAGTAGGTAAGCAATTTCTGGGTCTTCTTTAGGCAAAATTTGGGGGCTGGCAACCAATAAGGTAACGTTGCTACCCAATTGCTGCCAAATCTGTGCTAGTTGAACGCCAGCTGGTGATGCTCCCACGATGGCAATTTGCGATGGCAGGTTTTCTCTTTGGGTGAGTTCGCCAATGGTTTCGCTGGTGAAATAGTTGGTGTTTTCCAAACCGGAAATTTGGGGAATTTGGGGTTTGGCACCGGTAGCCAGCAGGTAACTCCGCGATCGCAGCGAACGTCGCTCGATTTCAAAGGCTAGCTCTGGATATTTGACAAACCCACCGGTTTCGCAAATGACATCAATTCCCAGACTTCCTAAAACAGAGGGTGATTGGGCAGCTGTCAAATGGCTAACTACCTCAGCTCCCCAACGGTTGGCCAATTTGGCAGGATGGTTTTCCCTTTCGTTGTCCTTTTCTAGCAAGTTCCCGAAAGAGAAGTGATGGCCTCTGGTGGTTTCGCCGGCAGTTGGTATGGTGCGTTCCCAGATATCTTTGAGTTCCAAACCGCTCCGTTCCCACTGATGGGTAGCAGAGGGGGTCCAAACCAGGGCCACCCGCGCTCCGAACTGGCGAGCAGCGATCGCCGCCCGAACACCGGCTGGGCGATTTCCTATTACCACCAGATCGTAGTCTGCCGCCATAAACCAACTGAGGTAAGCATTGATGGTGAAAAGAGCTAAATTTAGGAAAAGCTGAGGTAGGTCTAGGGAAAGTTTCTAGCGTTTTTGGAAATTCCTTTGAGCGTTGAAGCTCAAGAAAATGCGATCGCTATTTCCGAAAGTGTCTTGGGGAGGGAGCTTCGGTTGTACCGAAAAGGTTCCAGAATCCAGAATGGGGATTCTCAGCAATTATGGAGAACAAACGAAAGATAGCGATCGCATTTGATTGGAACTCGTTGTTTTGGGATTCAACCGCAACAACGCATTTACCCGCAAGCTTTCCCCACGGGCGTGGCTTCAGTTGCTGTCGTTGTCGGGAGCCACTTTGTCTTTAAATAGCTTGCCAGCGGAAAAAGCCGGAACTTTGGTGGCAGGAATTTCCATCCTGTCGCCGGTTTTGGGATTGCGACCTTCACGAGCTTTACGTTCTCTAGATTCGAAGGAACCAAATCCTACCAAAGTCACTTTATCGCCGTCAGATACAGCTTCCATAATGGTTTCAAAGACAGCACTAACGACGGCATCTGCCTGTTTTTTGGTTATGCTACTGCCTAAGCTTTCGCTGGCTTTTTCGGCCACGCGATCGACCAGTTCTCCTTTATTCATAGGGATACTCCTTACGTCAATTTACACTTGGTAGCTCCGAGAATCGCAGGTGATTCTTGAGAAGCGGCTGAAATGACTGCATTCTCAAAGTTTCACTGCATTATTCTAAAGGTTGCAAGCCCGCTATGGATCGGTGAAACCTTTAATTTATGTGGATTTCAGAAATTTTTTTTCCAAATCCCTACGATTGTAGCGATCCAAAACGCTTTCCCCAAACGCTGGAAATCTTTTTTGCTGGGGATTTCAGCCACAAGTACTGCCAAAACAGGCTTCTACGATATATTAAGTAATGTAAACTGCTTTTCCGACTGGAAGCGTTTGATGGGGCCAGGAAAAATGAAGAGACGCCCTTTTCCAAGAACGTCTCGATGGGTATTGCCTATTGAAACAGCGAAGTCAATTTCCCACGCCGACCTCCAAAAAAACTTTTCTAGGAAACTAACGCCGTCCTGGAACTTGGAAACCGCGTTGTTGTAGCATTTGCCGTGCTTCCTGTCCGGGCGTATAGCCGTATCCGTAAGTAGATTGTTCGCTATCGTTGAGAATTCGAGGCGTTACGAGGACGATAACCTCACTTCGTTCGTTTTCGCGATTTGTACTTCTAAATAGCGAGCCAACAATCGGTAAATCTCCTAAAATCGGCCATTTGGTAACGCTCACACGATCGGATTCCTGAATGATACCAGTTAAAATTAAGGTTTGTCCGTCGCGAATGCGGATACGACCGGAATCCACACTTCGTTTTTGGACTGTCCTCGCAAAGGCATCACCTCCTAGATCGATACGTTC
Organism: uncultured Geitlerinema sp.; assembly: GCA_964477525.1. Taxonomy (GTDB): domain Bacteria; phylum Cyanobacteriota; class Cyanobacteriia; order Cyanobacteriales; family PCC-9228; genus PCC-9228. The sequence continues at coordinate 24,107 of CAYZHY010000022.1, forward strand.
TCCAGGAGAGCTTACTGTAGGACTGACCGAAAACGTTACAAAACCATTATCATCAATACGTTGTACGTCAACCGCCAAAGTCAGTCCCACTTCTTCAAAATTTGCTTCGCGCTCGGTTCGGCTACCTGCCTCTGTATCTACAAAATTAACATCTACATTTTTCACAATATCTTCCGTCAACTGCACGTTTGCCTGTTGCCCTTCTTGAACCACCAAAGTTGGATCGGTCAAAATTTTAGCGTTACCACTCACTACTTGTGCTCGCAAACGCGCTAAGAATCTGCTAGGAAATTGAAAGAGATCCGGTAAAGCGGTGGTAATTTCACCAACATCGCCCAAACTAATATCGGCACTACCATCCTCATCAAAGGTAATTTCCGTATCTTCTGGCAACTCAATATCCGTAATGCCGCCTTGAAAGGGATCCTCTGTCACTGGAGCTGTAGGTTCAAAGAAGGTGCCCGAACCGCCTTCTCGCCGGATAATTTCACCGTCGGGCAGTTGAATAACTTGGTCTGGCGCTGTATTGGGAATTTGGATTTGGCTGTTGGGGTCTAAAAACACTTCGTCCGATTGCTGGCTTACGGGATTTTGAATAACGGGGGGACTCACAGTTCCCTGAGCTTGAGTAGCATTAGGTGGACCCGTTTCGCCAAAATTTACAATTGCAGTACCGCTATCGCTGACAAAGAAACTATCGTTAATTCCGAAAGAAAAACTGGTATTGATATCTTCTGTTTCGTTTAAATTAATATCAATAATTTTAACATTAACAGCGACCTGTCTTCTTCTAGCGTCAAGTTGCGTTAAAAAAGAGCTGGCTAATTGAATTTTTCGTGGTTCCCCGATTAAGGTAATGGCGTTTAGTCGTTCGTCGGTAACAATGGAAAGTCCTCTTAATAATAAAGGACCTTGTGCTTGCTGATCTCCTCTGGCTGCTGAAACAGGCTCGATATTAACTTGGGTCGTTTCGGTTCTGTTGGTAATTGTAGATTGCTGCTCTCCTTCGCCCACTTGTTGAGTTTCTACCTGAGTTTGGGTGGTTTCTATAATTCGTTGCGATTCGGCACCTTGAGCGCTTAGAAAAGCAGCCGCTTGAGCTGCACCAACCTGATTCAGGCGAAACGTACGTACGACAACATTTTTGGCAGAACTGGGCAACTGGGAGCCGACGAAAATGGTATTGTCTACGCGATTGGCTTGTAAGTTTGCCAAGCGCAAAACGTGATTAAAAACAGATTGTACCCGTACGTTTTGAACATCTAAACTAATCGTGTTTTGA
>CAYZHY010000022.1:25488-41264 GCA_964477525.1 uncultured Geitlerinema sp.
ATTAAAAACAGATTGTACCCGTACGTTTTGAACATCTAAACTAATCGTGTTTTGAGCAGTATCACCATCTCCTTGGTTTCCATTTCCCTGACCTTGGGAGCCACTAAAGATTAAGTTGAGATCGGCAGCACGTGCGAGCAGGGATAATACTTCCCGTACGGGAGCTTCTCGCAAAACCAAGCGAGGAACCACTTCTTGGGTATTCAGCTCGATGCTATCCGAACCAGGACTTACGTTGGAAACAGCTATATCTCCTACAGGAGGAGCGACAGCACGCGGTTGAAAGGGAGGTGTGGGTCTGGCTTGTCTGCCATTCGGGGCAGGCTGACCATCAATGGTAATTTCGGGGTTGGGGACTAGAACGTCTTGCGATTGCGAAGTGGATGGTTGCCGTTGTGCTTGTTGTTGGTTGGTGGGTGGTTGTTGTCGGGATGGTTGTTGCTGTTGTTGCGAACGCATCCCTGGTGGCATTTGGATTCTAGAGGGCTGCTGTTGCTGCTGTTGCTGTTGTTGTCTGGACCTCTGCGTGGATTGTGGAGTTTGACGCTGGGATCCGGGAGGAGTTGTGGCGACAGCGGGATTGGGATTGAGCCCTAAGATAATTCCTTGTTGGTTGTTTTGCAGAATTTGGGCGCTGGGCGCTCGATCGTTGCCTTTGACGACCATCCGCACGCTGTTGTCATCGAGCGGGGTGAGAACCACTGAGGCAATGTCGGATGTGGGGTTGCTTTTGCGAAAGGTATTTCCCTGGGGGAGGTTGAGTTGCGTATCGATGAGATCGGCTACCAAACGATTCCCGCTACGGGTGGTAAAAATTTGCGGGCGATCGCCTCCCTGGGTTTGTAAAATAATTTCTACACCGCCATTGGTTTGCTGCAGGCGGACTGAGCTAATTTGAGCTGGTTCTGCCCAGGCAGGTTGAGCAGCTACCATCACCACGGCCGTACTGGCGAAAAACTCGCGAAAACCAAAATGCACGTTCACCACCGTTCACTCCTTCACGAACAACAGACTGTACTGAGCTACCATAGCAATCCTAATTGGCTTAACAAGCAATTATAAAGACATACAAAGAGACGTTGACCCCCATCGTAACGGATAGTTCTTTATATACAAAAATGAATTGTAGAATCTTCTCCGTACCGAGTTTATTGGTTCTAGTCTTTTTTCTGCTCCCCTTGTTGGGATTGTTTTTCGAGAGCTTGTTGGATAATTTCTTTTTTACTGCGAGGCACAATGGCTTCTAGTTGAAAGGAAGTTCTCAATCTTGGTGTCGAACGTTCCACGATCGCAACTTCTCCATTACGCCAACCCAAACCTACTTCTAAGGTGTTCTGCTGTAGACGAACTTCTGCTTCTTTAATCAACAGCAAAGATTCCAAACGCTCCAAATTGCGAACAAAAGACTGTAACTGTTCGAAAGTTCCTTCCATCGTAACCGAATAAACCTTCTTTTTGAGCTTGCCTGGTGCCCAACTTCCTAAAGAAGTATCTTCAGGGGGAATTTCTTTCAAACCAGTTTCCGGTGTAAACTTAGTCAGCTGTAACTGTTCGGCTTCGCTTTCAATGCCAGCATTTTGCTGGGCAATTAGAGTGTTCATATCAAACAATAAAGTAGAAAGGGTTTCTTTTCTTGTAAACAGGGAGGCTACCACTCTTTGCTGTTGAAGAGCTTTTTCTTTCTCCACCTTCAATTGCTGCATATCTCTCAATTTCTGTTCTCCTGTGTTTATTTTTTCTTGTGTCTCCTGAATATCTGCTTTCAGTTCGTCTTTTGCTTCCATCGTAGGTTGTAGCATAGACAAATATAGCCACCCACCAATTCCTAAACCAAATACACCACCTAAAATTCCTAAAGCACCTATAGGAACGGCGAACCCTAGGATCTTAATTTGGCCGGCAGTGTCCTCTTTTTCCTCTTCAAATTCTTCTTCTTCCTCTACGGGAATGTAGTCTTCACTGGCTGTCATCGCTAAATAACCCCTCTTGTTTCAACGTTTCAATGCGAGCCACGATGCCATCGGCACCATTGTCGCGAATTTCTGGCAGTAACTTATGAACGCGATCGTCGGTCAACCTGGTTTCTATTGTATATTCCACCACGTCGGGCAATTCGGTATCATTGGGGATTGACTCGTCCAAAAGCTCTACGTTGCTGGGATTCGAAGTTTTGTTCGCATCCATCAGTTGGGTCTTATCTGGTTGGAAAAATGGAGAATCCTCAAGAACCAATACAAAGTCATTTAAGGCTTCGTAGGTGGTGGCTGTTCCCGAAATTTCTAGATTGACAATCGTTTTGGGAGCCGATTGTGATTGATTTTGTTCTCCTTTTTGTTGGTTTTGTGATTGGGAAGCTTCTGGTTTGGTTTCGCTTTGTTCTACACTCTGAATAGTAACGCCAGCCATGGTTGCGCGATCGCGCAACTCTTCCATAATTGCCGACCAAGGTTTTACGTGGTCAAACACGGCTGCCATTGATTGAGCTTCCTTGCGCAAAGCTTGAATTTCAGCTTCGGCATTTTGGACCTCTTCCACTTTGTTTTCCAAAGCTGCTAACTCGCCTTCAAGTTTTTCCAATTCAGCTTCTAGTCCTTGTTTCTGCTGGTTGACAACCAACCAAGAGCCTAAGACCAAAGCGGGAACGACTACGCCAACACTCGCTCCCCCAATGAGGAGAATCTTATTAATAGCAGATAGCTGAGCGCCGCCGCCAGAGCGAGCTTTAACCAAGTCGGGGCGGTAATCAGGGCGATCGTTGAGAAAATTAATATCAATACTATACATACTGGTTTTATACCTCCCGTAACCCCAAACCCAGCACCACACCCATACTGGGTCTTTGTAAGAGGGAAATTGTGTCTTCGTCTATGTCCAATGACAGAGTTTCAATGGGATCGATGCGACTGGTAGGTATGCTCAGACGCTGCATTAAATACTCATCTAGCTGACCCACGACGCTTCCTGGTCCGGCTAACAACAATTGTGCCACTTCCAAACCATCGGTTTGGTTGAGATAAAAATCAATGGAACGCCGCAGTTCGTCGCTCAATTCTTGCAGGACTTTCAGCATAGCTGCTGTATCGGGACTAGTGCCCCCCATATTCATGCCCATTATATCGGTTGGATTGTCAGGTATGGTCATTTCCTGCAGCTTTTCCAGATTGCGGTTGGGAGGTAGGTCGGCAGCTTCTAAAACAGCACTGTTGAGATGGTAGCCGCCAATGGGAATCGTACGGGAAAACTGGGGAACGCCATCTACAGCGATGGTAATTTCTGTACTATCAAAAGCGATATCGGTAACGATTACAGCTTCGTTGGGTGTAAACTGCTGTAATTGTTCGCGAATCGTACGCAGCAGGGCAAAACTGCTTACTTCCAAAACATCAATTTTTAAACCAGCTTCTGTAAATGTATCGATGTAGGTTTGGGTAATATCTTTACGGGTGGCAACCAGCAAAACTTGCACTTTTTCAGCACCATCTTCGTCCACCAGGGGTTGTCCGTCAATCGGAATTAGTTTTTGGTAATCCAGATCGGCTTCTTCTCTTGGAAATGGCAGGTACAACCCGGCTTCCTCGTTCATATAATCGCGCAGTTCCTTCTCGTCATTCTCCAGTTCGGCAGGAACCAGGATGGAACGAATGGTAGCTCCCTGTACGGGAATCGCTGTAGCCACTTGTCTGTCTTTAATTTGATGTTCGGATAAAACTTCATCAATTAATTCCGCAACCCCCGGTGGATCGGTTATTTGTCCGTCCGTGAAGGAGTCTTCTGGAACTTCTTCGGTATACACTTGGGCTTGGAGACGATTGCCTTGTTTTTTGATTTTGGCAATGTTTAGCCGATCGGGTGCTAACTCTATGCCAATACCGGGCTTGCGTCTCGATAGGAGGCCTTTGAAAAAGTTCACCATAGTTGTAAAATCTTCCAGCAGCAAAACAACCAGCAAAAAGCATATAGTAAAAACTCATGCCCCACAGCGACCGGTAATGGTTGGTTTTGGCATTCTTTCTGTAGCTGGTATTGGGAAATAGCGAAAGCGTCGCGTGCCCATGCAACGTTCGCGATCGCACCCTGAATTCCCATCGATGGTTACTCGCTATTTCTACCTTCGGTGCGCTTGTAGGAGCGAATGTTGGTTCGCCCCCACTTATATAAAAGGGTACCCAACCATCTAGCGCGATCGCTACTTGGAAGCAATCGATTTTTTTGGTAAAAACCGTTGCCGGCAAGAGCCAACCAGGGAAGTTTTTTTTGCTCTACCTACAGTTAAATATAGCAAGCGAGGAGCAAAACAACCGCGATCGTTACTCGCTTGACTGTTTTAGGAAGTTTGGCGATCGCGGCTGCGATCCAGTTGAGAAAAGAAGTATCCTAGCAAATAAAGAGAACCACATAAAGTCACCAAATCTTCCGATTTGCTGGCTGTGGCTGCCGACAAAGCCGAAAATAGATCGGTATCGGTTTGTATCGAGCGCAGTTGGGGTTGAATCTGCTCTGCCAGACGAGCTAACGCTAGCGGCGAGGCCGTACTGTGGGCAGGAACGGGCACCAAAAACAAGCGATCGCCCGGTCGCAGCAAGGTTTGGAAAATTCCTTGGTGGTCTTTGGTAGACAGCATTCCCATGACCCAGCTAACGGATTTTGGAGATTGTTGGTCGAGATAGTGGCGTAGAGCCGTAGCTGCTTCCGTATTGTGAGATCCGTCAACAAGCAAGGTTTTTTGCTGCCAAACCACCCATTGAATCCGTCCTAACAAACGAGTGTTGGCCATGCCACGAACGATCGCTTCGTCGGAAATTTGCCATCGGTTTTCTCGCAAAACTTGCAAAGTAGCGATCGCTAGGGCTGAGTTGGCTCGCTGCACGTCTCCTAATAAGGGTAACGGATAGCGTATGCCTCGGGAACAAACCCAAGGGAGATTGGTTCGGTGTTCGCCATCGGAAATGGGTTCGGCTGGCTGGGGAAATACCGCCGGACATTCCAACTGGGCAATTTTTTCCTGAACGACGGCCATGGCAGATTCTGGCAGCTGTCCTACAATCGCCGGACATCTAGCTTTGAGAATCCCAGCTTTTTCTGCCGCAATTGCAGCGAGGGTATGACCCAATCGTTGCCAGTGTTCCCAACTAATGGAGGTAATAATCGTAGCCAAAGGGCGATCGCAGACATTGGTAGCATCCAAGCGACCGCCCAAACCAACTTCCATAACGGCTACATCCACTTGTTCGCTGGCAAAATACAGCCAAGCGGCTGCTGTAATGACTTCAAATTGCGTTGGCGATTCCGTCTGTGAAGATACAGCAGCTTCTACTTGCGAGAGAACATTTTGCAACTTGGCTGGGGAAATCGGCTGTTCGTTTAAATAGATCCGTTCGGTCCAATCAATCAAATGCGGGGAAATGTAGCGTCCAACTCGATATCCCGCTGCGGTTAAAACGGCTGATAAATAGGCACAAACCGACCCCTTGCCATTGCTACCAGCTACGTGAATGACAGGAACTTGTTGTTGGGGATTTCCCAAGTTGGCCAGCAATTGCTGGATTCTTTCCAATCCTAGATGAATCCCAAAGCGTTCGAATTTTTGTAAGGTAGCCTCGATCGTCATGAGAAAATCGAAAAAAATAGGTGGGCATCTATTGCCCAACCAATATACACTGCTAGGATTGAAAAAAATTGGACCAACATACAAATCGAAGTCCCATACCGAACTGTAACCGGTCAGTATGGGACTTGCAAAGCTAGATAGAGATGGAAAAGCACTGGGATGGAGAAGTTGCCGCTCCGGGACTGGGCGTGAATCCCAATCATTCTACTTTTAACAGGCTCCTTCTTTGGTAAAAACCACGCCAATGGTTTGTAAAATTAGCTGCAGATCGTATGCCAGCGACCATTTTTTCTGGTAGCTCAAATCCATTTTGACAATGTCGTTGAAGTTTGTAACCTGGGAACGACCGTTAACTTGCCATTCGCCAGTGATTCCTGGTTTCACTTCCAAACGCTGCCAGTGAAACTGACTGTACTTGCTAACTTCATCCAAGGTTGGCGGTCGGGTTCCCACCAAACTCATGTCTCCTTTCAAAACGTTCCAAAATTGAGGAAACTCATCGAGACTGGTTTTACGAAGAATTTTTCCGGCTGGCGTAATACGTGGATCTTCCTCGTTTTTAAAAATGTAGCCGTTGGCTTGATTTTGAACTGTATGTTTGAGTTGTTCGGCATTGACAACCATGGAACGGAACTTCCATATGCGGAAGGGCTTTCCTCTCCAACCACAGCGCATTTGCGAGTAGAATATGGGACCGGGGCTATATATCTGAATGGCGATCGCTATAGGTACAAACGCGATCGCAGTTAAGAGCAAGCCAACTAAGGCTCCGATAATGTCGATTGCACGTTTGGTAGGGCTAACAACAGCTGGGTGTATCGACTGCTGGTAAGAAGTGGGTAACCAATGCTGGCTATTTAGGGATACATCCTTGCCCATAGAAGATGGAACTCTAGAAGTAGTAATCACGGCTTTCGGCAAATCTTCCTATTTCACGCTCTGGCTTTTCCCTGTACTATACTCAATTACCTACCCCACTGTGGGGTTTGACCGCCAAGGTTTGCAAAAACTTTAAAAAAGATTGCTACTTCGTAAAGTTCCCCTAATCCTTACAAGAAATTTGGTATCTTTCCTTACTTTTTGTGCCCCACGTTTTCTCCGAAAAAATACGTAAAAGCGGGGAAAGTCGTTTGGGCAATAGCTACAAAAATCGGGAAACTTGGCGTTTCGCAAGCCGATCTGGTTGTTGGGGATGGCCAGACAGCAACCAACCAGCAACCGAACCACAAGCTTCACCTACCTTGACGAACCGCACAAGGATACCCAGGTTTCAAATTGATATTTCCCGAAATTACTATTGACTATCAAAAAATAAATAAAGAACTTCGCTGTTTCGTCAACTATTTGATATGGAGTTTAGAATATAGCTCGTTAGGCAAAGGTTCTGCTAGCTTTTGATAACTATTTTGAATTACTGAATGAAAATATTTTCGCCAAAGCGTAGCTACTTCTAAATTTAAGCGGTACGTTTGTTCGCTAGGACCGTAATAAAAAAGGGGCAATTCTCGAAGTTGGAGTTGGTAGAGAACGTCACGAGAAGCTGGAGTCAGCCAAATTTCATCGTCACCATCAGGAAACAAGCCAGGGGGCAACTGGTTGTCCAGCAAAAGTTCCAAGCGATCGCCAACCGTTGAAATCGGAATCCCGCGTTGTTGCAGCCATTGAAAAATTTGAGATTTCGTTAAAGAACCTTTCGGAACTGGCGATAGGGAAGCTCTGGTCAACACATCCAGCAACTCCCACAGCAAAAAATAATCGCTATACTGAGCGTTTCCCCGAGGAAGCAGCTGCGGATACAAAGGAATAGTCGCCAACCCACATGCAACCCGCATATAGGTTGCTTGGCTGTCGTCCGCATAAACATCCTGAACGATCGTAGCATTGGGCAACTTGTGCCGTAGCCAACGTCCAATAGCTTCCGAAGAAGCATTGCCACCAGTACAAATCGCATGCCGTACAGCTTGAACCGCAATCCCTGTTTCGCTAAACAAAGCATTGAGTTCGCGATTGAGTCGCTGTACAAAAGGTACCAAAACCCGACTTTCCAAATCCCGCCGTCGAATTTCTCGGCTAGCATGACCAATTTGCACCCAATAGCTATCCCGTTGTGGCAAAACCTTCTTTAGATCCGCTGCAATATCCAATAACATCATGCCCAAACGGGAACGACGCAATTGCATCGTCAAGCGATCGCGCTTTGGCCGGTCAGGGGTACCCGGTTGCGGTATAGCATCTTCGGAAATAGCTAGTTCTGAAGTCCCCAACATGGTTGGATCTAGCAAAACCTGTAAAACCGTATCCTGGTCGAGGGCGCGACCGCCGTACGTAAAATTACGGGTATAGAAGCGATCGTGAGTGAGTTCGCTGTTATCCTCTGGAACCGCAACCAAAGCTATTTCCGTAGCCAAAGCGCCAGAATTCACCACCAGAGTAACGCCACTTGGGGGGAATGGCTGGGGTAGTTTCGTCTCAGTGGAGGTTTGAGAAGTTTTGGCGATCGCCGCCATGTTAGAGGAATTTGTGGGAAGTTGGCTAGCAAAAGCAGCAACCACTTCTTCAACAAAAAAGATCTTCTGGGGATCGCTTACTAAACCAGCCCCCAACAAAACCTCTCGCAAATGAAAACGATAGGCATCAGAACAGCCATGGGGTGTACCAACCACCGTACCAGCCAGCTGGGACCAAGCTTCTTGGTAGGCAGCCGCATCCAAGCCTATAGCCTTTCCCGACCTTTGCATCGCACGCAGCCATTGGCAAAACCATTGGGAAAGTTCCTCTAGAATTTGTTCTAGAGAAATGGCAATTTCCGACGACCATTGCCACTGGAGTTCCCAAATCGAATCCGAATAACCACCTAAAGTAGCGGCAAAAACTCGTTTGAACTCTTGCAACCAGCGATTTTGAGCGCTATCGGTTTTTCCTTCAACCTCAGGCGATTGTAAAGGTTCGTAAGCAAATCGGTAGCATCTACTAGCTTCCCTTTCCAGATACAGCGGATGTAACGAACCCGTTTCCCCATGCAAAAACGTAGCTGACAATCCGGTAGTTCCCCAATCCAACCCCAGATACCAAGTAGATCCCCTATCTGCTCGAAAACTCGCTTCATTGCCTTCCGTAGTTGGCCAATTTTGTAAATTTTGTTGTTCCTCCACTGCTGTTAACCAATGTGTGTAAGTATTTGTTTCTAGCTCGGTTTTTTTTTGCCAGACGAACGCGAGTCGTCGTTCGATTCTTGAGAAAACAGATCCTCTCTGTCGTTGGAAGTAGATGTTGGTTCGCCAGCAGCCTCTGCTTCTGCCGCCGCTTCCAAATCGGCAAACAAATCCTCATCTACCGAAGACGGTGTCGGTGTTTCCCAACTTTCAATGTTCCACCAGTCGCTTTCCGAATCCGCTTTCTTAATGTCTGGTGGTGTAGCAGCACTGAGTGCAGCCAGCAAATCTTCCTCGTTATTGCTACTCCAGTTAGCCAAACTGGAATCTTGGCTTGGGTTGCCACTTGGGTTGTAGAACCAGTCGCTGTCGGATGAAGCTTCTGTTTCTACTTCCGTTTGCTCTCCCCCAGAAGAACTGGTTGGCAACTCGGAAATGGGGATCCCTGTTGGCGTAGCTTTGGTATTGAGAAAAACCGTGCTATCTTCGTCATCTTCCTGTTCTGGTTCGCCTTCTTGTTGGTTTCGATGGTTTTGTGGTTTTTTTGGTTGTACCTTTTGATGGCGGTTGTCGCTCAATTGGTCCCCAGAATCGTAACTAGAAGAGGTTTTGGTGGCTGTTGTTTCCGTCTTGGCAGGACTTTGAATTCGTGTAGGTTCTTCCTCAACATCTTGCTCGTCGGCCCCATAAATGGCCGAGACTTCCAAATTAGACAAATCTTGTTGCAAACGCTGCACAGTAGTATCGCCAAAGGATAAATTCGCCGGCGATTCTTCTTCCTCATTTTCCAGTTGAGGTAGAAGATTCTCTTCGGGAAATGCTGGAATGTATTCGTCGGTATCCATCTCACCATGTAAGTGTCTTTCCCGTTTTTGCCAATCTGGCATTTGTGCAGTTGCTGCTTGCCAATTCCCAACATGGGGATGGTTTTTCGGACCCAGACCTTGGCTGCCATCACCTCTTTGCCAAGGTAAAATGGAACGTTCTAGTTCTGCTACTAGTTCGTCTAGGGAGGTAATGGTTTCCAACCAATTGACCGATTGGTTTTTGCTTGATTCTGATTCGTTAGCACTGGCTTCAAAATCTTCTGGTGTTTCTTCGTTGTAAATGGTTTCTGGTTCTGGAAACTCTTCTACAGTTTCCAGGGATTGAGAAGCAGTCTGGAAAAATTCAGCCGCTTCTTCCCAAGAACTGTCTGTGGGAATTTCGCTGGTTGATTCGAGAGATTGAGATGCCGCTTGGAAAAAATCCGGTGCTTGTTCTACGGTTTCTTCAGTGGCAAACAGAGAAGCAGCAAAGGATTGTTGGGCTTCGGAATTGTTGGTGTCGGTAATTTCTTCGCTTCCCTCATTAGATTGAGACCAAAAATCTTGGAAAAAGGTGAGGTCTTCGTCGTCAAGTTCTGGTTCGGCGGTCTCCTGAAGCTGCTGAGGAGGATTGGTAGCTGTTTGTTCGGTTGCAGATGGAGAAATTGTAGCGTTTGAGGATTCGGAAGCAAACAAGCTGGCTTCCAAAGCTTCAATATCGCTGTAGTCGTTTTCTAGAATTTCTTCTGTGGATGAGTTATTCCATTCCCACGAACTCTCTGATGTATCTTCAGATATTTCTTCAGATGTATCGCTTTTGGGTTCGGTGTCGCTACCTGTGCCATTGGAGGTGGTGTCGTTTTTGGTTTCGGAGTCGGTAGCCTCCCTATCTGAGGACAATATTTGGGTAGCGTTTTGAGGAGGGGTCGATGTTGCTTGACTACCGGTTTGGTTTTTCTGTTCGGGATTTGATGGATCTATAGCAGGAGAGGAAGAAGAAGTTTGGTTGGTAGGTTGCTGGTTGGTTGGCGGCGAGAGGTGGGTAGGAGATGGTACAACCGATTCGGCAGCATTTTTCTTGTCTTTATTTTCATTTTCTGTCGAGGAAATGGCTTGGGTTCGTTCGGCAAGAGCGTCTACCAAAGCCGCTACGATATTTTCTCCCTGCTGTCCCAAGTTATACATTTGACCGAGAGACTGGGAAAGGGATTGTTCGTAGCTACGGGTGTTTTGCAGCAGCGAGTCAAAGACCACTTGCAGGGTTGCGTCTAAATCCTGTAGCATCCGGTCCGAGCGTGCTTGTAACTGCTGCAATTTTTGCAAGCGATCGGCGGGATGTAACGGATATTCTTCAGATTCGGATGGTGTAGTGGTTTCGGACTCGGAATCTGCCCATCCCGTACGGTGGTAGGGTGAGATTTCAGAAGGGGTTGCTTCCAAACTCAGAAACTGGGTTTCCAATCTTTGTAGCGTTTTGGCCATCTGCGCCTTTAAAGTTGGTTGCAGGCGTTCGAGCAAGCGTTCTAGAAATTGCGAAATTAATTTTTGTTGTTGGTCTTGCTGTGCTGCTAGAGAATAATATTGAGCTCGTTTGGATTCTAGCTGTTGATTTTCTTGCTGCAGTTTTTGCCGTTGTTGTTGCAATTGGTCGATTTCGGTTTGCAGCGACCCCAATAAGGTAGCGCGAATATTTTGCAGTTGCGATCGCCAATCTTCTACCTCGGTATCTTCTGGTGGGGCCATAGACTCTTTCTCGCTGCTGCTTGCTGGTGGATGGGACCATTGAGATTGTAAAGCCACCAGAAATTCGCGAGTTCGTTCTAACAGTTGGCGTTGGCGGTTCTCTTTGCCGGCAAAGGATAGCCGCAGGCGAGGAGGTGGTTCTGAGAGAACCTCGTCAATTTCGTGCAGTAGGGATTGAAGGTCAGCCAAGGAAAGAGAACTCACGATAGAACCTCGAACAATACAAACAAAATGGAAAACCGCAAACAACCGAAAAGCTCGTTAGATTACGAAGATAGCGAATTCGCCAAGTTGGGAAAATAGGGATATTACTAGCTAAGCTATCAAAATTCCGATATTCTACGAAAAGACAATGACCAATTCCCAACATTGCCAAGCATAGAAACGATTTGGTAGCACCCGTTCTCTATATATACGATCGAGCCATTGAGGGGGTTGTCAGGTTGAGTTGCTAACCAATCGTATCTGCGGACAGCCAACTTCTTGTCAGTGGCAAGGATAGCAAGTTTGCCATTGTCAAAGTTGCTCTCAATTGTAAGATGGTTGGTAACCTGGTGCCTGGCTGTATCCATATATCTATCTCAACGATTTCAATGTTCGGCGAGATGCAGTATACCTGCTAATAGCTTAGCTTTCTGTCAGGATGCTTGTCATGCGCCTAGCACTGATGGATAGATTGACACGTTTGGCAGTTTATAACGGCATCAGCCAACTTGGTCAATAGTTTCATCCCTCATTTCGTTTTTCCATTGTCAAACCTCATGGATGAAAGACAAAATCTCCGCGAGTCGGATATCAAAATACAAGATTTAGTCGAACGCTGTCCTTTCTTTGCTGGTTTGCCAGCCCAAGTGATAGAAAGGGCAACAGCTCATATTGTTACGCGCCAGCATCCGCCCAACCAAGTCATTTTGCTGGAAAATGATTGGGGCAGTTCGGTCTACTTTATTATCGACGGTTGGGTCAAAATTCGTACCTACAATCTTGATGGCCGTGAAGTAACGCTCAATATTATCGGAAAGGGGGAATTATTTGGAGAAATGGCGGCGTTGGATGAAGTTCCTCGTTCTACAGATGTGATCACCCTGGCGCCAACCACCATTGGCAATATGCCAGCTCAAGATTTTGTACAGCTCATTCACTCAGAGCCGCTAACAGGAATTCGTTTGGCACAGCTCATGGCGCGACGTTTGCGGCAGGTCAACCGTCGCTTGCGGGTCCGGGAAGCGGACAGTACTTCCCGCGTTGCCGATATTTTGCTCTTTCTGGCTGAAGGACAAGGAAAGTATGTGGAAGAAGGGGTAGAAATTCCCAACCTACCCCATCGGGAGTTAAGCAGCCTCAGCGGTTTGGCCCGAGAAACGGTGACTCGGGTGCTAAGCAAGTTGGAGAAAAAGGGACTCATTTATCGCACGCGCGATACAATTTGTATTGCCGATACCAACGGTTTGGAACGTTTCTTGGTTTGACTGTTGTGGGCAATTTGTTAAAATCCTTTAAGCCAACTGTCAAGTATTGCTGCTAAAATCAACGATTTTCCTAGCCTTACGCTAGGGTATAAGCAAGAAGGCAGTTTGGGGAATAAAAAAATGAGTTTTGAAAGAATTTTTGTTGCCTTAGATGAATCGCAATTGAGCGATACGGTATTTCGCCATGCTATGGAATTGGCAGCGGCTTCCCAAGCACAGTTAATGCTTTTTCATTGCATGGATCCGGAAATTGCCGGCGAGCCAGTTATTCCCGTGCCCATTGAAGTGGGGTTGTATCCCGATTTGGTAGAAAGTGCCCATAAAAACCAACAAGATTGGGTACAAAAACAAACCGAACATATTCGCTTCTGGCTACAAAAGCTAAGTGAAGAAACCACAAAAAGGGGGATTTCCACAGAACTTGACTTTAAAATTGACGAGGCGGGTCCGGGGATTTGCCGCGCTGCCAAGGCTTGGAATGCCGATGCTATTGTCGTTGGTCGTCGCGGCCGTCGGGGACTGGCAGAAGTTTTGTTGGGAAGCGTGAGCAATTATATCGTTCATCACGCTCATTGCTCGGTATTGGTCATTCAAACCGGCGAAAGTGCCGAACATTCAGAAAGCTCACAAGCCCAGAACCAACAAGAAACAGCCAATGAATCTCAATAAAGGAAGGCTTTCGCCATTTTCTATCCAACGGACATGTTGAAAATTAATTTCGGGGTGAACGTCGGTTCGCCCTCCGCAAACACGTTCGTAGTTTCATGAAAATGCTATAGAAAGTTCGCCAGATCGAGCTACAGTAGAAAACAGTTTTGGCAACAGTACGACCCGAGGTTTTGATTTTGGCAGACTTTCATGACTTTTAATCCGGAAAACCGGGATTCTGTAAATTTTTCTGATGCTTCTACCTACCAAAACGCTAGCGGTCAACCTAGCAAACCCCTAGCGATGGTAGAAACGGCTTTTCTAGCCAGTACGGCTAGTTTAATTTGGTTGATTAATTACTATTTCCCACCAGGGCCTTTGTTGCGAATTTTCTTTCCAACGCCCATCGCCCTGGTTTATTTGCGTTGGGGGGCAAGGGCTGCCTGGATGGCCGCTTTTGTGTCTGGTTTGTTACTTTCGGTTTTGATGGGACCACCCCGCAGTATTTTATTTTTTATTCCCTACGGGGTGATGGGCATTTTGTTGGGATATTGTTGGCGACGACGGCTTGGCTGGTGGATATCGATTGGTTTGGGCACCATTGTTGGTACTTTGGGCGTGTTTTTCCGGATTGCTATTGTTTCCCTACTTTTAGGGGAAGATTTGTGGATTTATTTAATCAATCAGATTACGAATTTTTTAAACTGGATTTTGGATAAATTGGGTTGGTTGTTGCAGCCAAGTACGACGTTAATTGAAGCTTTGGCCGTGGCCACGGTGATTGTTAACAGCGTTGTGTATTTGTTTGTGGTTCACTTAGCTGCTTTGTTTTTGCTCAATCGCTTGGGAAATCCCATTTCTGCACCACCCAATTGGGTTCAAATTTTGTTAGATTATGATTCGGAGGATGAGTCTGAAGAAACGCCTTCCACAGAAGATTTTTGATGGGAAGCATGGTTTTCAGGAGTAGGTAAGGGATGGGTTAGAAAGGCGTATTCCGATACAATGCGATCGCCGATGAGATGTTCTTGAATAATGCGTTCGATGACTTCGGGAGTGGCGGCACGATACCAAACCCCATCTGGATAAACCACCATAATGGGTCCGTCAGTACACACTCGCAAGCAGTTGGCTTTGGTGCGAAAAACGCAGGTGCCCCCTTCATTTTGGGAGCGATCTAAATTCAGCTCTTGCAAGCGTTTTTTGAGATATTTCCAAGCTTGTAACCCTGTTTCTGTGGAACAGCAATTGGGCTTGCTTTGATCGGCACAAAGAAACACGTGTCGCTGAATTTGCGAAAGTTCCAAACGACGAACGCAAGTTTGTAAAGAAGAGCTTTGGCAGATTTGGTCGTCTGAAGTTGGGGATGGCGATGGTTGGTAGCGATCGCTCATCGGATTTCCTCCAAATTTTCGGTCAAATTGGGCAAATACAAGAGTAGCCAACCCTGGTTGAGTGTCTTTCAAACTAGCATAAATTGCAGCCGTCAAGGAACCCTGGATGTGCTGGGGGGAAGTCCTGCTAATTTCGTTCGGGAAACCGTACTGCCCAAGAAGTTGCTATTCTCTTCAACCTCGGCTACATTAGCACTCAGAAGAGGAGAGTGCTAAATCCCGGCTTCGTTCCCCAAACAGCGGTTTTTAAAGTTGTTTTTTAGTCGGGGAAGTTGGCGGCTCTCGTTGGCAAATCTCAAGCAAGGAAAAACAGGAGACAATGGCATGGCTGCAGTTTCTCTAAGCGTATCTAACGTCCAACCTTTGGGCGATCGCGTTTTCATCAAAGTAAGCCAATCGGAAGAAAAAACAGCCGGAGGCATTTTACTACCCGACACTGCTAAAGAAAAACCACAAATCGGTGAAGTAGCAGCCGTCGGCGATGGCAAACGCAACGACGACGGCAGTAGGCAGCCGGTAGAAGTAAACGTAGGCGATAAAATCCTTTACTCCAAATATGCCGGCACCGAAATCAAACTAGGCGACGAAGACTACGTACTGCTAGCAGAAAGAGATATTTTGGCGGTTGTTTCTTAATTGTCCAACACCGCTGTACTCATTGCCAGATCGGCTACGCTTTTTTCCCACAGCATCCCCATCAACCAACAAAAACCGCACGATTGAGCGGTCTAACCAATTCCACTTACATCCTTACCGGAGGAACGCTTCGATGGCCAAACAAATCATTTATAACGAAGATGCTCGCCGTGCCCTAGAACGCGGCATGGACTTGCTCGCCGAATCCGTAGCCGTAACTTTGGGTCCAAAAGGACGCAACGTAGTCCTGGAGAAAAAATTTGGGGCTCCCCAAATCGTCAACGACGGCGTCACCATCGCCAAAGAAATCGAACTGGAAG
>CAYZHY010000023.1:0-41065 GCA_964477525.1 uncultured Geitlerinema sp.
CAAATTGCCTACCGGAAAAAGTTTACAGGGATTGTTCCATCAAGCTGTTAGAAAGTCAATCCCCCTCTCAGAGAACTTTTAGAAAATTCGAGAAAGTGGGTTTCCCGGCAAGTATGGCAAAACGTTCTTTTTTAAACTGTGCCAACCTTGATATACCGGCCAAAATTTAGAAGCTTGAATGGTGGATAATTGCGATCGCAATTTTTGCAGTTCTCGCCGGCATTCTGTATGCTGCTGTACCGATTGCAAGCTATTTTGATAGATTCGCAAAACCAATTCCGTAGAATGGCTATCCTCAGAGACTGGTTGCTTGCTAGGAAATCGACTGGGTAAATCGGCAACGCTATCTAATTTCGCGAAAAGTTGCATGCATTCCGGTTCAAAACCTTCCAGCCAGTCAACCAAAGGATGTTGCCAATCCAGCTGGCGAAACATTTGGGGGTCAAAAATTTGGGATAATTCTGAATTTTTGAAAGTTTGGAAATCGACCGACAAGTTAAATTTATCTTGCAACAATTGGACAAGATTTCCTGGATTTTCCCAGAAACGATTGACGTTACATAGCAAACAACGTTCCGAATTTCTACGGTAAAAATCCCATAAATGGCGGTTGTAATATTGCCAAATTTTTAGCGGATAGTCGGGATTTTCTGAAAAGACTGGCGCGTTCAAACGCAAAATCGAATCAATCACATCCCAGGGAAAACGATAAACCAGTAAAAAATAGGCTTCTGGCAATAATTCCTGCCAAAAATCAAGCAACAGCGTTGTTCGCGGATCTTTCCACCCCCAAATGGATAAGTGTTGGCGATTTTGTAGCAGTTGTTTGGCTTCGTTGGTATAGTGGAAAAACTGACTGCGGTCCAATTGTTCGTTTTCCGTCCATCCCCAGTCAATCCAACCACCGTCGTTTTGGGGACAGCAATCGGCTAAAAGCGATCGCTGAAACTGCAAAAAATCCACATCTTCAAAATATCCCTTGGCATTATGTTGGTCAGCCTGCCAAAATTGTTCTCCTAAATGAATTCCCAAAGACTGTAAAAAAGCAGCCGTTAGCGACGTACCAGAACGGTGCATTCCCGTAACCACTAAAGGCGCTTCTATAGACTTTTCAGAAGCAAATTTTTTATTGGTTATTGTTCCCATATCTCTTGCCACTCCTGTTTGGGAAAATGATATAAATGGGGGGAACTTTTTACAGTCGTTGGCATTCCTTTAATGGCAACAAATGTAGCGCGGTCCGCTTGTTTTTGTTCCCTCATAACTTCGTATTTGCTAACCAAAGGTTGGTGGCATTCGTAAACCGACGTAAACCCGACGCGATCGAGAAAATTAAACAGCGACGCGCGGGTTAACCAAAAACTTTGTACGTTATCTAGCGAAGACCAAAGTACTTTTTCCCGTTCTTGTAGGCTTGATTCCGGACTGTGTTCGGTATAAGAACGTCCCCAATAAGTTTGCTTCTGGTATTGGTAGGAAATTTCCGAGGTTAGAGAAACGTGGGTATCAACAATCGCCAAACTACGGCCAGTTTGAGCTATATTTTCCAACAAATAAAAAACATCAGGAACATTTAAATGATAAAGAATTCCCAAACAGAGAATGACATCAAAATAACCGTATTTTTCTACCGATAATTTACGCACATCGTCTTGGTAAAAAGAGATATTATTTACACCCAGAACTTCTTTCGCAAAACGCGCCTTTTCCACATTCGCTTGTCTGGCCTCGATTCCCACAACTTCCGCACCTTGCAAAGCCATTTCTAAACCATACAAGCCTTCCAAACAAGCCAAATCTAACACCCGCAAATTTTCCCAAGATTTGGATGTCCAATCAGCAACAATTTGTAAAATTCGCTGTACTTTGACCTCCGAGCCAACCAAGCGATTTTGGTCAATGGTGTACAAATCCTCTTGCAAGCGAATATTGTGATTGGTCCATTCGCCAAACTGAGAAATGATTTCTTGCTGGCGTTTTTGGATTTCATCGCGCTTCATGAAAAAACCTCAACGATCGAAAAAAAGAAGATATTTGTCGCTGGTTTATTTGACTTCTACTTCTGGATTTTCCATAGGAAATTGCTCCCGGGAAGTCAATTGTGGTTCGACCAGCAAGTCGATTATGCCGCTGCTAAAGGTTTCGTTGTTGGGAAGAACGCGAAACATAGCCACATCAACGCGCCGATCCATGTAGGTAAACTGACCGTCTACTACACCAGAAACACCGGCATTGAGGAAATACACCCCAGGATTCAAAACGCATTTAAAATGAAATTTCACCGTGAGAACGGTTCCCGCTTCTATATGACTTTTGGTTTGCGATGCGGTTACAAAAGAAGCTCCCCCTAACTCCAATCCCCGTACGGTTTTGACTAACATTCCCAAGCGAACGTTATCGGCGGATTTTTGAAAGCGAACCGAATAGGTGTAAATATAATTGCGACGAACGACCAAATTGTTGATAGTGACACCATCTGTGGTCGTGATTTGCGGTTCGATAATGGTGGCACCGCGAGAAACATAGGAGGTGGTAGAATCAGGAACTAAATTGGGATCGAAAAACTCTTCTACAGTCGCTTCGCCTTCTTCCTGTTTTCCATCTAGAGCAGCAGCATGGCCGTTGCCGTTGTTGCTCGGTTCTAGCTCAGGTGCGCGTGAAGATTTATTTTTATTTGGGGGAGACAAGTCGGAGAGGGAGTATTTTTTGCTATCAAAAATTTCCTGTCGGATAAACGAGTATTGCTCGTTAGGTGCGTAAATGAGTTTGTGGTATTTGTCCATAACCACCTTGGGATGGTGGCGCAGCAAAAGTTCTCCCCGATCCATGAGAACGGCTTCGTCGCAAAGTTCCAAAATATGAGACGCCGAGTGGGAAACAAAGAGAATAATGCCTCCCATCTCGCGAATATCGCGAATACGTGCAAAACACTTGCGTTGAAAAGCTTCGTCGCCAACAGATAGAGCTTCGTCTACAACCAAAATATCTGGTTGTACGTTAATGGCAACGGCAAATGCCAGCCGCATGAACATACCGCTGGAATACGTTTTTACGGGTCGGTCGATAAAATCGCCGATATCGGCAAAACCAGCGATGTCGTCAAATTTGGCTTCGATTTGCGAAGGGGTTAGTCCCAGAAGCTGGCCGTTCAAAAATACATTTTGCCGTCCGGTAAATTCGGGATTGAAACCGCTTCCCAACTCCAACAGTGCGGAAATTCTTCCCTGTACGGAAACGTCTCCAGAAGTAGGTAGGAGCGTTCCAGCAATAATTTGTAAAAGGGTACTTTTGCCGGAACCGTTGCGTCCCACGATTCCCAACGTTTCTCCCCAGGCTACTTGTAAATGGATATTTTGTAGCGCCCAAAATTCTTTAGCACGGCTTTTTCCTGGCAGTAAGATTTCTTTGAGGCGATCGACCGGATGGTTGTACTGCTTGAAGCATTTACAGACATTTTGGAGCGAAATGGCAATCTCACTCATTGGATTTCGTTAAGATGGTGTCAATAGCGCTAAATTGTAGAAGTCCCGTAGACCGAAAAACATTACAGAACGTCGGCAAAAGCACCCCGCAACCGTCTGTAGCAAATAAATCCGAGATAGGCAACGACGATGGAAATGGCGGCGGCTATCGACCAAGGCAACAGGTGTCGAACTTGGCCGACCAGGGTCAGGTCGCGATATACCTGGGAAAATGCTGCCATGGGATTGACACATAGAACCAATTGTTGCCATTGTTCGGGAATTAAACTGACGGGGTAAACAATGGGGGTTAGGTAAAACCACAGGCTCATGATGACATTCAGAGTTTGGGGAATATCTCTCAGGAAGACGGTTAACCCGGCAAAAAGATATCCTAGACCAGCGGTAAATAGAAAGTGGGGAATAGCTACCAGAGGTAACAACCAAATGGTATGGGGAAGTTGTTGGGTGGCGATCGCTATTAAAAGCAGCAAAACCAACAGGCCCATTAAGCTTTCGATAAATGTCGAGAAAATCGGTACAATAGGTAGTATTGAAAGGGGAAAAACCACCTTTTTGACCAAATTGGGTTGGTTGACGACAGAATTGGTTGATTGCATGAAACTAGTCATAAAGGTTGTCCAAGGCAACAAGCCAGCAAACAACCACAACCCAAATCCCATGTTGGTTTGAGGGAGGTCTTCTAGATCCAGTTTCAGGTTGAGAATCACCGAAAATACATAGGTATAAATTAAAAGTTGGGCTAGTTGATTGAGTAGAGGCCAAAAGTTGCCCAAAATCGACCCTTTGTATTTGGACTCCAAATCCCGGCGCACCAAAGTTTTCAATAAATCCAACTTAAAGCGCCATTGAGACCCCAAGGCAAACATTGGGAATTTGATATGGTCTTTTCGCGATCGCGTATCTTTAAGAAAGCCTCGCAAGGTTTGCTGCTCCTCGTTCGTTACTACTTCCACGTAGTTCGGCACCAGTGCTGCGACGCAACTGCCGCACTAGCTACACTCCAACTTGAACTTCCCTATCTGCGGAAAGCTTCGATCGAGTTTCAACTGCAATGGCCATTCAATTCAGAAACAGCAACGCTTGTTGTTCGACCGAAGGTAGCTGCTGCTTCCACGTAGCTCAGTACCAGCTCTGGGACAATATGTGAAATTTTACTAACCGAAAGCGAAGAAAGTAAATAGGGCGAAATTTTATGCTTGAAGTTTTTCTTGGCAAAAAGGTTGCAAAGCTTGTTGGATGGCTTGTCGCTGTTCGCTGTCATATCCCCACCGCTGGTAAAAGGATTGGTAACTACCAACTTCATTCGTAGCACTGTGGCTCATTTCAGCAGCTATTTGGGGGATTGTCCGCAGATCCAATTTTTGCAGCAGCTGTACGGAGCGCTGTTTGACTCGTTCGGAATTTTTTGCCTGTTCTTCGTTGGCTTGACGGCTGTGGGAAATGACCATGGCTGTAGACATGGCCAAATTTTTCAGCAAAATTTCGGCAACTAGATCGCCACCCGAGCGCAATCCTTGCAAAATACTGTCATCTGGGTGGTCGGCCATGGTACGCTCGTCGGTGAGATAGACAACGAAAAATCCTCTGGTTCCTGGTTGGTTTTGGACTAAGCGCGCGATCGCTTCGGTGACTTCAGCTTCGGATAGCTGCCCTCGTTCCCATTGCGATAGCAGGGATTGGGTGTAGGCGATCGCGTCTTCAAAGGATACCGACTCGGGAATGGAATATGCCAAGGAATAGGTCATTGCTTCGATTTGCCTCTAGAAAATAACAAGCCTATTGGTCAATAGTAGCAACCACTCCTGGCTAAATTAACGAAATTTAGTGGAATTTTTTGCCGATGCGATGGATTTAGAGCTAGCCTGTAGAAATTGAATGGCTGGTTTTTCTTCTGGCGTCAAAGATGGGTAGCCAGTGGCTATTCCTTGACCAAGTAGTTGAACCCAGGGCCAACTTCCAAGTCTCTACAAAACAAAGTCGGAGAAATTGAATTTCAAATTGATGCTGGTCAAAGTAGGGGGGCACCTGCTATCGATCCCTCGTACAATGGCACCAATATGGGAGTTTTAGCCGTTTCTCTAGAAACCTGACATCGCCAACTTCCAGCAAAATGATTTCCAGCGATCGCTTGGGTGTAACCAGCGCCGTCGCAGCGAACTAGTTCGGATGCCACCCACCGCATCCACGAAGTGATAGAATGAAAATTTACCATCTCTGGTAAATATGGCTCTCTAATTTCGCATCCCTATTCATAAATTTTAACGATCGATTTAGCTACACTCGGTGAGAAAGTAAGGATTGGTAAAAGAAAGCAGCAACTGTTTCCACCAGTTGTTTCGCCAACATATAACCAACAATATTTATTGTTCCCTGGCAGCCAGACCAACTGAAGTGCCAAGTATATTTCTAGTTACCACCAGCGCCGTGGATAACGACCAGTAAAGTTTAAGGTTGTAACGAGTACTTTCATGTCTATATTTGATTGGTTTGCAAATCGACGGAAATCTGCTCCCATTAGCCAGCAGCGGCAACAACGCGAAATTGCTGATGGTTTGTGGACAAAATGTCCTGCTTGTGGGGTTTTAACCTATACCAAAGACCTCCGGAACAACCTGCAAGTATGTGCTGAATGCGGCCATCACATGTCGGTTTCCAGCCACGAACGCATCCAGCAATTGGTCGATGCCAATACCTGGGTTCCGCTAGACGAACATCTCGAACCCACCGATCCGCTATACTTTCGCGATCGCAAAACCTACAGCGATCGCCTGAACGAATATCAAGAAAAAACCCAACTCTCAGATGCCGTACAAACGGGATTGGGACGTTTGGACAATCTCCCTATAGCCTTGGGAGTCATGGAATTTCGCTTTCTCGGCGGCAGCATGGGATCGGTGGTTGGTGAAAAGCTAACCCGCCTTGTAGAACGGGCCACTCAAGAAGGACTTCCCCTCATTATCGTTTGCGCCTCCGGAGGGGCCAGGATGCAAGAGGGAATGCTGAGTTTGATGCAGATGGCCAAAGTTTCTGGTGCTTTACAACAGCATCGCCAAGCAGGTTGCCTTTATCTCCCTATCCTTACCCACCCCACTACAGGCGGCGTAACAGCCAGTTTTGCCATGCTAGGCGATATTATTTTGGCAGAACCCAAAGCCACCATCGGATTTGCTGGACGCCGCGTTATCGAACAAACCATTCGTCAGAAACTACCAGAGAATTTCCAAACTGCCGAAGACCTGCTGGAACACGGTTTTGTTGACTCCATTGTCCCCCGTACGCAGTTGAAGAAAACTTTGGCACAGTTGCTTCACTTGCACCAACCCACCTCCAGCAAGAATTACCTGGTTCCCTTACCAGAAAAGGTAGAGTTAGAAAGCCTTCAAGAAGAACACACGTAACGTCTGGAAGGAAAAATTGGCCCCTAGACGGGGCCACCAAAAAATATCTGGAAGGCAAAGAAAAGGTAGTAGGAATACTCACCCAAATTCCGGTAGTAAAGAATCGTTTTTAATGGTTTCTGGGATGTTTTCAAATTCTGGTAAACTTTCAACTGGGATAATTCGTGAATCCGCGATTGTCCTCAAGCTTAGGAACGGCTATGCAACCCCTCCGTTGGGAGAATAGCCCCAATATAAAAAAACATACGCCCTGGTTCTGAGAAACTCAAAAATGACGTGGAAATCGGCATCAAGCTACGGTTTGAGTAGCAACAGCTGGGGAAGCGTCAAGTTGCCAATCGGCCGAACGGCAATGGTGTGAAAGACACCGTTGTGTCAGACTATTGTTCGTTTGCTCAGATCGAAAATACCTCTTTGCCAAAGGGGGTTAAGAAAGTGAAAAAACATGAGAGAATACAACCCGACTGCTGAATTGTTCCCAACCAAGCCAAAAATCCTCCAAAATTAGGATGTGGCGCTTTTTGAGCAATGGTAGTGGAAATCTAGGCAAAAGCCGTGGAATTCCTTACTGGTTTGCTTTTGACTGGGAAACTGTTCGAGCAGAAGCGATCGCTCTACCAAAAAACAAGCAATTTGGCAAGCCATTTTTGACCTCTTTTAAGGACAAGATGGTTTTTAGGAGAGCAAAGCGGTTTTCGCTCTTTCCTCTCCTAACTGATTGATTCCATATTTTTTGATTTCGACTCTTGATAGAACGGCAGCATCATTGCTGGCTCGAACCAAGAGTTCTTTTGGTAAATTTTGTTGTTTGAAGCCTTCCATCAATCCACAATATTTTTTTGAGGATAAACCATGAAAAGATACATCTGGCTGACTGTAGCCACCGTATTCTTCGCCTTTCAAATCCTTGTAGGAAGCGCCATAGCGGTCAACTTGGATCCCGAAGTGCGTACGGTCAAACTCAATTCAGAAGGGGAAACAATTACGCTTACCAACAAGCAAGCAGAGCGGGGTAGGCGTCTTTTTAACGATGTTTGTGCCCAGTGCCATAACCGGGGAGAAACCAAAACCAACCCCAATGTCAATCTCAGCAAAGAAAGTTTGGAAAAAGCCAATCCCTCTCGGGATAACCTAAAAGCCCTGGTGGACTACATGAAAAATCCCACCACCTATGATGGGTTTGAGGAAATTCCAGAAATACATCCCAACACCCGGCGTAGCGATTTATATCCAGAAATGCGCAACCTAACGGATTCAGAGTTGCGCGACATTGCTGGTCATATTCTAATTCAACCGAAAGTTCTAGGTCCTAAGTGGGGCGGCGGTAAAGTTTACTTCTAAATTCCTACCGCCAGCTAGAAACTTTGATTTCCCAAGCGGGGAAAATTGTTATTTCCCCAACCAGTTTTTTCTAGGAACGGCTCTCAAAGGTACTTGAAACAAGCAACTATCTATTATAGGTAGCCATGTTTGGGCAATCTACCAGAAGGTTCTATATCTTGGCTGAGACCGTTCCTAGTTTTTCCACGATGCCTCCAGAGAATCGTTTCTTTGCCAAAAAATTGTATTGTATGTCTTTAAAAAAAATATTGTTCTCCACATTCTGGCAACGTTCGTGCGCTACGAAACTGCCAATTTTGCTTGGTACAGCAATGGTTTTTCTGCTTGCCGCTTTACCAGCACAAGCTGCTTCTATAGACGCTTACGTCAAACAATATTTGCGAGCTACCGCACCAGTAGATATTCCCTACAATCAACAGGGAGAAACCAAAGAATTCTCTCCCCAGGCTTTGTCTCGCGGAAAAAAACTATTTGAAGAAAACTGTTTGAACTGTCATGTAGGTGGTTCTACCCTACCCAATCCTCAAGTTTCCCTATCTTTAGAGGATTTACAAGGAGCCACGCCCCCACGGGATAATATTGACAATTTGGTGGCTTATATGCGCGAACCTACGACCTACGACGGTCAGTACGTTAGCAATTGGTGCCGGAAAGTTCCCGATACCTGGATGTCGCGGCAGCAAGTGGAAAACCTAGCTGCTTTTATCTTGCGAGCAGCTGAAAAAGCGCCAGGTTGGGGAGTAGATACTTTTGGAGATGGACCGCTAGAGTAGCTAGTGGCCACTCCCTAGAATCTGAAAATCAATTCCCCGCTCTATAGAAACGGGGATAGTTAGCTTGGAGAGGGACATCGTTAGTTAAAAGACAGTACGACAGGCTCGTAGGTGTTCTCCCATTTTTTTAGATAAAATGGTTGCCCTTCAGGGGGTGGCTTGACCGCCATGATTTTAACTGTCAATTAACTGTTGTATTTGTGCTAGCAGGTTTTCTAGCTTTTGGAAAAGTTCCGGCATGCCATCTGGGTTTTCCGCACGGGCTTTTTTCTCCAGTTCGGCAGCGGTATTTTGAATGGAAACAGCTCCCACATTAGCGCTTGCACCTTTTAACTGGTGGGCTTCATCTTTAAGCTTGACAAATTCTTGCTTTTCAAAAGCCTCACCAGCGCCATTTAGGTGAACGCGGGCATCTTCGAGAAAAATTTGCAATAGTTCCGTTTCAAATTCAGAATCGTTATTGGCAAGTTGATGCAAGCGTTCCCAATTGAGCAAGGAATCCTTACTACTGTTGTTAGAAGTTTGTGGTTCGTTACTGCCGTTGGTAGGTTGCCACGACTCTGGCATGGTTGGTAACTCCAATAATTTAAAGTGTTAACAAGGTAGCAGATTAAGAAGTAATTTTAAATCTTATCTGGTGAATGTTCTAAGGAATACTGGATGCGGTCGTTCGATCGCGATTTGTGTTTTTTTTGGGAAATCTCCTCATTACCAAATTACAGGTGGCAGATCCTATAACTTCGATCGTACAACCAGAACCAAAAGCATATCTGAGAAATTGGGTAGCAAACTAGCTAAGAATTGGTAAATATTATCTTAAAAAGATATGACCAGAGCAATTGGTGCGATGAGCGGTACTTCTATTGATGGCATAGATGTCGTCCTCGCGGACGTATGCGTAGAAGCGACCCAGGTACGCTTGGAACTGCTGGCAGCCAAGACTTGGGAATATCCCAAATCCTTGCGATCGCAAATTTGGCAAGTAGCTCAGGGAGAACCCATCAGTGTAGCCCACCTAGCCGCTTTGGACGATCGAATTGCTCAAATATTCGCACAGGCAGCCTGCGAAATTCAAGCTGGCTTTTCTCCAGCAACCATTATTGGTTCCCACGGACAAACGGTTTTCCATCGCCCTCCCGAGTACCAAAGCGATCGCAATGTTCGCACATTCCCTAAGAGCATAGCCCATGATGTCAATGCTGCAAACAGGAAAAACGCCTCTTTCGCCCAATTCCCTACCTATGGTTTGGGATACAGCGTACAGTTGGGCAGAGGAGCCACCATTGCCCAACAAACTGGTATTCCTACGGTTAGCAACTTTCGAGCTGCTGATATCAACGCTGGCGGTCAGGGAGCGCCTTTAGTACCACGAGTCGATGCCTACCTTTTGGGGCACGAACAACAAACCCGCTGCATCCAAAATATAGGTGGGATTGGTAACGTTACGTATTTACCTCCTCGCGGCCTGCTATCCCAACCCAGTGTATCCGATTCCCAACAAGGCGAATTTTCTATTTCTGCTGCCCAACGGGATTGGGAAAGCCAAATTATCGGTTGGGATACTGGACCGGGCAACAGTTTGTTGGATCTAGCGGTTACCGATCTTTCTAACGGCGAAAAAAAATTTGACAAAAATGGTGAATGGGCAGCTCAAGGAACCCCTTGCCAAGATTTGGTGGCGAAATGGCTGCAACATCCGTTTTTCCAACAAGCACCGCCAAAATCTACTGGCAGAGAATTGTTTGGCTACTCGTTTTGGCAAAATTGTTGGACAGATGCTCGCTCTTACAATTTGACAGATGCCGATATTTTGGCTACGCTCACCGAACTAACCGCCGCATCCATTGTTTGCAGCTACGAAACCTTCTTACCGAAAAGGCCAGATACGGTCTTGCTTTGTGGAGGAGGCAGTCACAATCGCTATCTCCAACAACGGTTGCACAGACGGTTGCAGCTAGCGAATCCCTCTGGTTCTCCCGTAGAATTGCTGGTTACAGATGAGATGGGCGTGAATGCTGATTTTAAAGAAGCGATCGCATTTGCCGTATTGGCTTGCTGGCGACAACAAGGAATTCCTGGAAACTTACCGTCAGTGACTGGTGCCCACAACTACGCTTTGCTTGGCGACCTGTGCGGTTTTTCTAAATCCAGATCTTAAGTATGTCCGAACATAGCATAGAATGCTAGTAGTCGCAGGTGAAAACAGCCGGAGAGTAGGGTGTGACGCATACATTTCTTTTAGAACCAGGTCGATGGTTGCTAGAGGGGAATTGGCTGGAACGCAATGGCAGTCCCGTACAAGTGAAAGGGAAAACGCTGGTAGCGTGGACGCGAGAAGACTGGTTTACGATGGTCACCAAGTTGGTATTCCCCGGTACTCAAAGAAATGAAATTACCTTTCAGTACCGAGGGCATCTAGATGTAGGAGAACGCCAGTACACGTTCGTATTGCAGCACAGCGAACTTGGTCGTGTAGAAGGAGAAGGTTGGATTGCTCCGGCGTCAATTTTGCAACGTTATTGGGTGTTGGGGGATAAACAACGTCGCAGTGGTTTTGAAACCCTTACCCGCATCGATTCCGATCGATACTACCTTTCTAGTGCGGTGATGGCAGGACACTACTTAACCAGTGCTATGGAAGCTCGTTTGGAACGTCAAGCTTGATAGCTATTGCTGGTCTTTTTCTAAGGTTGGGAAAAACAGCACTGGCTGAAAGCTACGTCGCAACACATCCGTAGCAACGCTGGGCAGGGCAAACCGCCAGTATTTCCCTACTTTGTCCGAAGAAATAGCGATCGCGCAAATATTGAACATGCGTGCCAGTTCCAACAAATCAACCACCGATTTGCCCAAACGAACATCGGTTTTGACTTGCAAGCCTAGAGATTCCAATTCACCCTGGAGCTGGCTAATTTTTTCTTGAGCCTCCTGCTGTTGGGTTTTCTGGTACTCATCCAAAGCCTTCGGTCCTCCGGTTTCAATGACCCAGCTCAACAGGCAAGTTCGGCAGCCTCCCAAACCGCGATCGCGAATATGCTGTTGCAAGTATTGGACTAGTTGTTGCGAGGCTTCGCTATCGTTGTAGGGAATCAACAAGTGACGGTACAAGTAGCGACAGCGCAAGTCTAACTCTTCATCTGTAAAGGCCGACACCAGCGCCTCTGGTAAGGTAAAAATGGGAATTTGAACTCGCTGGGATAGATCCACAGTTGTACTCCCAAAAAGACCTTCCGCCAACATACTGCGGTTGGAAGCACCCACGATAATTAACTGGCTGCCATATTTAGCAACAACTTTTAAGATACAATCAACTGGTTCGCCGGAAACGACTTCTACCTGCACATCTACGCCTTCAGGAACGTTTTCGGAGGCGGACTGCAATTTTTCCCGAGCCTCCTCCATCCGTTTTTCATCGGGTTTGGGAATCATAATGGATTCCCGTAGGGGAACGCTGTGCAAAAAAACAATTTGATTGAATCCACTCTCTACCAAACTCGGAACAAATTTGGTTAAGCGATGGAGTCCATCTTCAAAATCCGTACAAATTAAGCAACGTTGAAACATGATTTAAAGCCAACCAAGCATTTAACAAGAATTGTCTTTTTAGGAATATCCTACGTTAAACATAGCAAAGTTTGGAAGCCATCCGGTTTTGAGAGAAAATGTAGCGCTTTGCCGGTCGGCAGTGGTTGGTGTGGTGTTTTGCGAAATCTAGTTAAATGCCTGGCAGAGCGAGAAACGAACTGCTTGGCGGCTTGATTGGCTAAAAATGTTTTAGAAAATCTTTAGATTGGCAGTTGCCAAAGTTTTTCTGCCATCGTCTTTGGTGCTACCTAAAAAAAAGGCGATTGCTGGTATCGAGCTGTCACCATCGTCAGCTGCAGCTAAGACATCATCGCTCCACCAATCTGGTTTGACCAGTGCAATTAAGACGCCCCATCAACCCCAGCTAGCTTCTTTTTCAAGAACCAAGCAGGAGAGGGAGGTCGCCCATTGAGAGCAAATCAAATTACTGGAAGTTCATTCCAGAATCTTCAATGCCCCACTGCTGCTTTAGCAATTCTTTATAAGTCGCTTCCCGAACCAGCATTTGCTCGTAGAGATTGACCAAAAACTCTTGAGCTTGTTCGCGACTCATTTTGTCTACTTGGGTTTTAAACGACCAGAGATTGAATTGTTGTTCTAGGGAAAGTTCGATTGGTTGGTTCATTATTAACCTCCTTATAGATACGTACAACCTGGTACAGAGCTTCCCGCATCTAAAATTGGGAAATTTTCTAGAGACCGGGCTGTATTTTTTACTTTACGTTCAGGATTCCCAAACTTTGCTTGCGGGTTTAGGGGTCTTTGTAAAAAAATATAACAAATATTTGACAATTTGCCCACTATTTATCTCAAATCCTTGTGGCCGGGGGCATGTCCAGGGATGGATTAGGAATTTTGTAACAGATAGTTTTACGACACAATGCTCGTCACGAACAACTACAGTCAATTTGACTGCCCATCTCGCTAAATTCCTAGATTTGCTCAAAAAAAAAAGGAAACGGCTCCTTCGCCATTTCCCTATAGCTCTTTCTATCTACCCAGGTGCCATGGATGGCACCCAGGCACCACTAATCGGAAATAGAAATAAAAATAACCGTAATGTTGTCGCTACCACCGCGTTCTTTCGCAAGTTCGATGGCATTGGCAGCTAGGTTTTCGCAGGAAGTTTCGTCCCTGCAACACTCAGAAAGTTCTCGATCGGTGATTTCCTCCGTTAATCCATCGCTACAGAGCAACAAGCGATCGCCGGCATATACTTCAAAAGATTGTATATCTACCTTTCCCAAATCTTCACGTCCCAAACACTGATACAGAACGTGACGCAAGGGATGTTCCTTAGCTTCTTCCCAACTTAGATTGCCCGTTGCCAAAGCTCTAGCTACCAAAGTATGATCTTGGGTCAGTTGCTGGAGTTGGCCCTGCCGAAATCTATACAAACGGGAATCCCCCAAATTGGCCCACCACCACTGGTCTTCCCGAACCATAACCAGGACCGCCGTCGTTCCCATATCCGCTTTTTCGGGATTGTCCTGCTGTACTTTCAAAATAGCCTGATTGGCAGCGTTAAATCCCTGCTGAATCAAAGTCGGCGTATCGTCTGGCGTATCCCAATTTTGGGTAAAGTAGGACTGAAATGCTTCCAAAGCCAAACGGCTGGCTTCGTCACCACTGGCGTGACCCCCCATGCCATCAGCCACAATAAAAAATTTTCCTTCTGGATCGATATAGTAACCATCTTGGTTAACGCTACGGACAAGCCCTGTATCCGTGCGACCAGCAAATTCTGGTTTCATGACTTACTATCTACCCCGTTAAACAGGTTTTCTTGAATTTTCTCAACCTATGGTTTTTAACGAACTACATTGAAAAATGTATAGAGCAAAAACATAGTTGTGCCGTCTTCATGGTGTTACCAACAGCAAGGTAATTTTCACCAGTGTTTCGGACTTTTTGGCTTTAATACTTGCGATCGATGTTCTCTACCCTTTTTAGAACGCGAATGGCATTGAGACCCATCGTACCGGCACCGCCAGCAATAGGCAAAGCCAACCATACGACCCATCCTTGACCCGAAGTTAAAACAATGGTGGCAGATACGGTAAGCGCTCCGGCAAGGACTGAATAGCTGGTGACCACTTGCATTTCGCCCAAACGTCGCAAAGCCCGGTCGGTTTCTATAGACCGTACCCGCAGGCGCAAATCGCCTCGTTCTAGTTTTTCGATGGTATCGTCAATGCGACGGGGCAATCCCAAAGCAGTACTGCTGACTTGAGCCGCTTGGCGACCGAGTTCGTTAAATATACTACTATTATTGCCTGAAGTTTCGTCGTTCATAATTTGCATGGCAAAAGGTTTGGCAACTTCCATGAAGTTGAAATCTGGATCCAGACCTTTTCCCACCCCTTCTAGGGTAGAAAAGGCCCGCATCACAAACGTAAAGGTAGCTGGAAAGCGAAAAGGTTGATCGTAGGCAATTTCGTACAGGTCGTCGCTGATGGCACTGACGGACTGTTCTTCAAAAGTTTGCTCCATCATACTATCCAAGATGTATTGGATGGAGCGACGTACGGGACCCATATCGCCAGTGGGGGTTAAAGCACCCAGTTCGATAAGGGATTCCACCACGCGATCGCCGTTTTTCTCGGCAATGCCAAAGAACAGTTCCATCATCCGCTGGCGCATATCTGGACGAATGCGCCCCATCATGCCAAAGTCGTAGAAAATTAGAGAACCTTGGGGGTTGACAGCAATATTTCCGGGATGGGGGTCGGCATGGAAAAAGCCGTGGTTGAGCAACTGACGCAGATAGGCATCTGCTCCCAAAACAGCTAAGCGTCGACGATCGAGCCCGGCAGCTTCCAAAGCTTGGTAGTTGCTAATTTTAATGCCGGGAATGTACTCCAATGTCAACGTCCGAATGGAAGTGTAGCCCCAGTAAACCCGGGGCACGTGCACCCAGTCTTGGTCGCGAAAATTGCGCCGGAATGTATCCGCATTGCGTCCTTCGTTGATATAGTCGATTTCTTCGTAAAGGATGCGGTAACATTCATCGTAAATGCCCAGCCAATCCCTACCTTTGCCCCATTTGGGGTGGTTTTGGAAGTATTGGACTACGGTTTTGGCAATGCTTAAGTCAATGCTAAATAGCTGCCGCAATCCCGGACGTTGGATCTTGACCACCACTTCTTCGCCGCTTTGCAGTTGGGCTTTGTGGACTTGTCCCAAACTGGCGGCTGCCATGGGAACGGGATTGAAGTAACGGTACAGTTGGGAAATGCTTTTGCCAAAGTCTTGTTGGACAATGGTTTCTACTTGCTCGAACTCAAAAGCAGGAACCCGGTCTTGAAGTTTCGAAAGCTCTTCTACGTAATCGCTGGGGAATAGGTCGGAACGGGTAGAAAAAAGCTGCCCGAGCTTGATAAAGGTGGGACCTAAATCCAGCAAACTTTCCCGGATCCAAATAGCTTGGCGACGGCGTCTTCGAGCTTTTTTAGCCTCGGTGGCGCCTCCCAAGTAGGTCCAGTTTTTGTTGTTCCACCACAAACTAACAACAAACGCGAACACGAATCGCCAAATGTGTAGGCGACGGTTGAATTTGGAATAGTTGGGTCGGTTCCAACGATAAGTTTTGGTGACGTAGCTCTGGTTGTCAGCAGCCGATTGGCGATCGCTGGCAACCGGCTTTTTCGCAAGGGTCATAGACTCCACTTGGGGGGTAGCAACCGAATCGTCTGAAAGTGCAGACACGTTGTTTCCTTGTGGGTGTGGGTAGGGGTCGAATCGTACAATAAGTTGGTTTTTTATGGAAGTTTTAGGAACGTAGTTGGCATACGGACCCGCAAAAAGCGATCGAGGCACCATTAAACAACTTCCTATCCATTAATGAGGATAATGAATTTTGGTACAGGTGTACTACCAAAAAAATGCTTAACTGGTGCGAGCGCGATAGTTTTGCAATTCAGTACGCAGTTGTGCCATTTCGGCTCGTAGTTCGTCAATATTGGCTTGCAAGTCGCCTCCGGAAGCATCGGTTTGCAAAATAGTGCTGTTGCTGTTTCCTTCTAAGGACGCTTCGGCTTCTCGATCGGCTCGTTCCAGCACGCGATCGGCAAACTGGCGCAGGTTTTCCCGCTGTTCGGCATCAAATTGGCCGACCTCGCTGAGGAAGTTGGTAATGTTTTTTTCAATTTCTTCGCTGATACTTTCTGCTAACGCTCTGCCGATGAAGAAGGCTTGTAAGACGGGATTATTCATAAAAAAACTCCTACTATGCTCGATGTTCTATGATTTCCCACCCCTTTGGGATGGCATCTGCTGAAATGAAACAAAGCTGTTTCCTGTACTTTGTCTTGGGGCCATCAATAATAGATCGAGTGGGCAACATCGTTATTTTCCTGGCTGTTGAAGGATCGAGTCTTGGCTAGAAAATTGCCCAATTGGCCCGCTCGGTTCCAGAAAACAACTGTAAATTTTTGTATGCATCCGCAAAAAATTATAACGCGCTCTCGCTTTCGATCGCTGAGATATCCTCGGCTTCCTTCATATTCGGTGGCTGCTTTTTGGTTGGGCCAACCTTTACGCACTTGTAGGAGCCTGTTAGAATTTTTATCGATGTATAGCTAAAAAGTTAATAAGTTATAAATGGCAGAAACAACTTCCTATCCCGAAAGATTGCAGGAGATTCAGTCCTACATGCAGAA
Source organism: uncultured Geitlerinema sp. (assembly GCA_964477525.1). Taxonomy (GTDB): domain Bacteria; phylum Cyanobacteriota; class Cyanobacteriia; order Cyanobacteriales; family PCC-9228; genus PCC-9228. The sequence continues at coordinate 17,244 of CAYZHY010000023.1, forward strand.
ACTGATGGGTGGTCAAGGGGAAGTCATGCAAGGCTTTTCTACTACCCACAAGGCGACGGCAAAAAGTGGCGCTCTCGATGCCAAAACTAAAGAACTGATTGCTTTAGCGATCGCAGTGGCGGAAAAATGCGACGACTGCATTGCTTTCCATACCCACGATGCGCTCCAAGCTGGGGCTTCGGAAGCTGAAATTATGGATGCTCTTGGCGTTGCCGTTCTCATGGGTGGCGGACCGGCTGTTATGCACTCTACCCACGTTCTCAAAGCCATGGAACAGTTCCAACAGCAAAGCTAGATTCCCATGTTGGTCAAAATCACGTCCACGGTTGTTTTCCCTTTTTTCGAAGCTATAGAGAATGTCCGTGGGCGTTTTTGCTTGCTAGTAGGATTACATATGAATTGGTTCTCCACCAGAAGTAAATTCCACTTTTTGGATTTGCCACTGGGAACTTTGGGTCATCGTTTGGCGCAAACTGCCGAAAAGGGCTCGCTGTTCGCAACTAGACAGGGAAACAAACTGTCGCCGAGCATTGGGAGCAAGCCGCAAATCTACGGTAGCTTGTTGGCTTTCTTCGTTGACTTGCAGCCGATAGCCTACCAAAGAAAAATCACCATCGTTCCAAGGTTGTAAAAGTTTTCGCAGGGTAGCTTCTAAAGGTTGTTTTTTAGGAACCTGGATGGTTTTCGGAACCAAGTTGCGACATTGGCTGTCCATTTGGTAAATGGTGACGGCGATCTGCTGTTGGGGAGGTGGTGTGGGAGTGGGTGTGGCTTGTGGTAAAGATGGCGAAGCTGGGGATGGTTTTGGCGATGCTTCTGGTGTGGGTGTAGGGGAAGAATCGGAAGAAACAGGGGATGGGAAATCGGGAGATTGAAAATGACAGCCAGCCAAAAAGGTGGTTCCGGCGATCGCTACAGCAGCAAAAATTTTTTGAAGATTATTTTTCATTTTGGATCCCTGTGGGGTTGACCGCTACTAGGATCTTCGGTAGAGACACGAAAAAATCCGCAAAATCCCCAGCGAGAACCAACCACCGAAGACAATCTAGAAAAACGCCCGTTGTGGAACCGCAATCGTCTATGATGGGATTGGCTCATGCCAGATCTCTGGAATCATGACGGATTGGAATCGCCAGCACATTCTTTCTTTAGCCGACTTTCAACCTGCGGAATACGACGCAGTATTGCAAACTGCAGCCAGCTTTCGGGATGTCTTGTCGCGCAAGGTGAAAAAAGTGCCCACTTTGCAAGGGCAAGTGGTAACCACCATGTTTTTTGAGCCTTCCACCCGAACCCGCAGCAGTTTCGAACTAGCCGCCAAACGGTTATCGGCAGACACCATGAATTTTTCGCCGGGAACTTCTTCTCTCAGCAAAGGAGAAACCATTTTTGATACGGCGAAAACCTATTTGGCTATGGGAACCGATATTATGGTGGTACGCCATGCCGAAGCTGGCGTTCCCCATGCGATTGCAGCGGAAATGGAGCGTTTGAAAGCGCCAGTACGAGTGTTGAATGCCGGTGACGGTCAGCACGAACATCCCTCGCAAGCATTGTTGGATTTATTTACTATTTGTTCGCTGCTAGACGAAAACCAACCCCACATTGCCAGTTTGAAGAATAAAAAAATTGCTATTGTAGGCGATATTTTGCATTCGCGGGTCGCTAGGTCAAATATTTGGAGTTTGACAGCGGCTGGCGCTCGCGTTTGTTTGGCAGCGCCTCCTACCTTGTTGCCGCCGGAATTTGCTCAAATGGGCAGCGATCGCAAAGAGGATGCGAATGGAAATTGCCCGTTTGTGAGTTGGCAGTTGGAAACGGCTTTAGAAAATGCCGATTTTGTGATGACCTTGCGTCTGCAACAAGAACGCATGCAGCAAAATTTATTGCCCAGTTTGCGGGAATATCACCATCAATTTGGCATTACCCGCGATCGCCTCCAGCTCTGCCAGCCTCACGTTAAAGTACTGCATCCCGGTCCTGTCAATCGTGGCGTTGAAATTAGCTCTGATTTAATGGACGACCCTAAATTTAGTTTGATATCCCAGCAAGTAACCAGTGGCGTTGCCGTACGTATGGCTTTGTTGTATTTAATCGGTGGCGGTAAAGTTTAGCAACCGTTCTGTTGGGAAGCCAAATCGTCAACATCGAGGTGAAACCTCTCTCAACAGGCAATCAAGGGAAATTTGTATTTTGTATTTTCCTCGATCGGGAACACTGGAGGTGTTTTGGCGTGAATTTTCGATTCAATTTCGTCCCAATTTGACAGAATTAATTCGTCATTTTTTTTAAATTAAATGTAAAATTAATAAATCGCAGTATATCAAAAAAAAACCATCTAAGAAAGGCTTTAGCAATTGTGTTAATCTTTTTTTGTTCGCAATTGCAATAAAAACGATATAGAAAATGAAAAATTTCTCACCGAGAGAAATTTTATTTCCGGAAACCTTTTTGCCGCAGTCGTGTCATAGGGACATAGGAACGTTGATGAGCTAGAATTTTTCCATGAGCGATACTCTGCCTTTATCCTGTTCCACGGCTGGGGCGGCCATTCCCCAAGAAGCAGTGCAGCCTCCTAAACAACTACCCAACGACGAGTTAGTTCTACGCTGTCAGCAAGGATTGCGCCCCGACCGGGCCGCCTTTGCTGAATTAATGCGTCGTTATCAACCTCATGTAGAGAGGATTTTGTATCACTTAGCGCCTGAGTGGCAGGATCGTGCGGACTTGGCGCAAGAGGTTTGGTTGCGCGTCTATCGCCATGTCAAGCGTTTGCAGGAACCAGGAAAATTTCGTGGCTGGCTAAGCCGGATTACAACGAATTTGTTTTACGACGAACTGCGCAAGCGCAAACGATTTCGAGAACCTCTATCTCTAGACGCACCACGCGCTCTAGATGATGGCGAAGTTGACTGGGAAGTTGCTGGCGACCATCCCAGTCCGGATGGCGATCTAGCCACTCGGGAATTTTATGACAAGCTGCGCAGTGCCATTGCCCAACTACCGGAAATTTTCCGTACCACAATCGTGTTGCGAGAAATTGATGGGATGTCTTATGAAGAAATTGCTGACATTACTGGAGTTTCTTTAGGTACTGTGAAGTCTCGAATTGCTAGGGCTCGCGCTCGCCTGCAAACAGAATTACAAAAATATTTAGAAACTGAATAGTTACCAACTCTGGAATAAAGTCGTACGATGTTTGCCGACAGTTATTCCTTCCAGTCAATGTCTGGCGATGGTCCTTGGAATTCGTATTTCTGGTGCGATCGCAATACTTTGAATTCCTTTACAATAAATTCAGTAATTTCCCCGTGGTTTTCTTTGGGTTTTTGACCCAAGCAATGCAGGTGGTGATAAAGACCATGACATCAAATCCTTGGTACGATCCAGATTCGACAAAGGGAACCCCAAAAGACCCCCAAGCTCAAACACAAGAGTGCAGCTACCGTTTTCAGCTTTTAAATATCTATCTAGATGGCGAAGCCAACGCCAGCGAACGCCAACAAGTAGAGGAATGGCTGGCATCGGACCAGCAATTGCGGGCTACTTACCGGCAATTGCTCCAGCTGCGCCAAGGTATGTCGAATTTACCCATTCAGGAGGAATCAACCCAGCAAACGGCGTTTTCGGAATCTTCTCGTAGGGAAAGGGAGATCGAGCGAGTTCTCAACCGTTTGAAACGTCGCCAGCGTCGAAGTTGGGTGTGGGGAGGAACGGCGATCGCGGCTGTATTTATGGGAGTTGTCTCCGGTTTGTCTTTGATGCCTCGCTCTCAAACGCCGCAATTGGTACAAAGTCCTACTTTACAACCATCAACCCATGTTCGCGAATCGGTAACGTTGGCTTTGAAACATCCCGTGGTAGAAATTCCTAAGATGTCCGTAGATCCCCATGGCTTTGAGCCTCCCCAACGTGCTACCAACAGCGATCGCTAAGCAACGCTAGGAACCCTTTTTATCTAGAGCTTTAGCCAATCGAGCGATCCCGTTGTCTGACGAAATCGGATTTGAATCGCTATACTAGAGAAATGTCTTCAGAGAAGACCTAGATTTGCCGTACATGCCAACGTTTTATGTCCCTATTTGGACTCCTTGGAATAGCTTCCTGTATCAGCTGTCTAGCGAGTACTAGTACAACGCCGGCCTATCTGTTACCTACCTTCAATGCTGAAATCTCAAATGCCAAGGTAGCAGATAGGTTATCCGATGCAGGGTCTGCTGTAGAATCTGGAAACGTTTTTGCTTGGTTGCCCACATCTACAGCTGCCTATGCCAACGAGCCTAGCCAACAGTCTTCTACTGTTCCTCAGATACAACCTATTCTGCGAACGCTTCCCTGGCTGGCTTCTGGGGAACAAAAATTTTGTACTTCCAAGCACCAAACCCGATCGACCCCCGCCAAGTTAGAGGGAGAAACGAGCAAACAAATCTTTCCCAGACCCCAAAAAAACGAGAACAAAGGTTTGTTCGGTCGGTTATTGGGATGGTGGCAACATTTGACAGGCAAACGAGAAGAAGCCGATATTCCAAGTATCCACGAACATCCCGTGGTCGTGTTACAGCGCCAGGGTTGGCAACGGGAAAAACCGCCTTGGCAACAAGCTTACTCTCCCTATCCTTCCCAACGATTTAACAAGCAAACGATCGCTACGAACGATGGAAGTGCTGCCAACAACTTGAAAAAAGTTACAAAATACCAAATTTGGGTAAAAGGCTATTTGGTAGCGGAAATTACCAATCGGATTTATGCCTTGCAAATGGCTACAAATTTGGAGTCTTTGCTACAGATCGAGGATCTCGATGGCTCCCAAATCCAACCATCGATCGTGCGAGGCATTCCTGGCGGCACTTATGGCGATGGTAGCGATGGCGAAGATTCTTCCGAAAATCGTATTTTATTTCTGGTCACCGAAGACATTGCCAACCAGGAAAAACGCAATAACGAACTGTTAGCCATTGAATGGGTAAACAAGCTCCGCATTGCCCTCTCTACGCTTCCTTTTTCCTTGGTAGAAGCCCAAACCCGCATGCACGGTTTGGCAGAAACCGATCGAGAAATGTCCGGTTTGGCTTCCTGGTACGGTCCTGCGTTTCACGGTCGTCTGACAGCTACCGGCGAAACCTTCGACCAACAAGATTTAACCGCTGCTCATCCCTCTTTGCCGTTCAATACCTACCTCAAAGTTACCAATACAGAAAACGGTCGTTCGGCCATTGTACGCATCAACGATCGCGGTCCTTATGTAAAACCGCGCATCTTAGACTTATCTTGGCAAGCTGCTCGCTGCCTGCAAAGTGAAGTAGAGGGCGTTGTGCCCGTCGATGCCTCTATAATGGAAAAGAGCGAACTACCTTTCTTTGCGGTGCGAGTGAACTCCGAGTAAAAATAGCAACCAACTACTCTCCAAGGCAGCGAATGGCTTCTAGCAAACCTTTAGCTTTGTTCAAGGTTTCTTCATACTCTTTTTGGGGATCGGAGTCTGCCACAACGCCAGCGCCAGCTTGTACGGATACTGTATAGTCTCGATTTTGGCGTTGGCGTACGATCATTGTCCGAATGGTAATGGCGGTGTTGAGCTGACCTTCAAAATCGTAGTAGCCGTAGGCTCCCGAATAAGGACCGCGACGGCTGCCTTCCAGTTCGTGAATAATTTCCATCGCCCGAATTTTGGGAGCGCCGCTCACCGTACCCGCCGGAAAACAGGCTTTGAGCAAATCCCAGGCGGTTTTTCCTCGATCCAGTTCTCCTACCACATTGCTGACAATATGCATGACGTGAGAGTACCGTTCTATCACCATTAACTCATCAACTCGAACGCTGCCTTTCTGGCAAACCCTTCCCAAATCGTTGCGTCCCAAATCTACCAACATTACGTGTTCGGCGCGTTCTTTGGGGTCGGCCAGCAATTCTGCAGCCAATTCTTCGTCTTCTTGGGAATTGCTACCGCGCCGGCGGGTACCGGCAATGGGTCGCAGCGTGGCCATGTATTTACCATCAGTGGCTACTTCTGCTTTGACCATGACTTCCGGACTGGAACCAATCAAATGCCAGTCGCCAAATTGGAAATAAGCCATGTAGGGAGAAGGATTGATGAGGCGTAAAGACCGATATAGGTGAAACGGTTCGCCTTGGTAGCTGGCATCCAAGCACTGGGAAAGAACCACTTGGAAGATATCGCCAGCTTGAATATAGTCTTTGGCGCGGCGTACCGAATTGCTAAAAGCTTCGGAAGTGGTATTGCTGGTATAGTTGGGCAGGGGTCGATCGGCGGTTGGGTTGTTGGGGGGTCTCCATTGGAGAAAGGTATCGGCAGGGCAAAGAGGCGTTTGCAGCTTGTTGACCATGAGGGAGACTTGTTCCACAGCGCGATCGTAGGCGGTTTTTAAGTCGGTTCCCTCGTCGCGAAGGTCGGCATAGGCGATCGCCCAAATTTTGCGTTTGACTTGGTCAAAAACCAACAAGCGATCGACTTGAATCCAAATTCCATCCGGAACATCGTTGTCTTGGGGGTTGTACGCTGGCACCCGTGGTTCCATCCATTGGATCAGTTCGTATCCCCAATATCCATACAAACCACCGATGCCAGGTGGCAATTGCGGTAGCTTGACAGGATGGTACGCTGCCAAACAATCGGCTAAAACGTCCAACGGATCGCCGGAAAAGGTTTCCACCGAACCATCGCGATAAATTTTGCGGGTAACATGGCCCCTCGCTTCTAAAATCCACTGGGGATCGCATCCCAGCAAGCTGTAACGTCCCAAACGTTCTCCGCCTTCTACCGACTCCAGTAGAAAATTGTAGGGATGTCCGGCACAAACTTTATACCAAGCAGAAACCGGTGTATCCAAGTCGGCTACCCATTCTCGATACACCGGTACAAAATTGCCGTAGCTGGCTAGTTGGGAAAATTCAGAGAAATCTGGAAGAATCATAGATAACGCCAACGATCGCTTGAAAAGAAATAGAGGACCCTTACCACCAGTGGCGAAACGAGCGATCGCCTTTTTACCGGCAACGGTCCCCTACTTCCCCTCTATGTTGTAGGTATGAAAACGAAAACCCGATTAAACCTCGAAAGGTTGTTTGCCACTAAACTTGAGCTTGGCAGGCTCTGGGTTTTTCCCAATGGTACGATCGATTTTGCCTACATAAGGACGACCTTCGTTGGCTTTTTCTGGGAAGGTGCCATCTTTGGGGTGTAGGTATTCGACTTCGCCGTTGGGATAAATGCGATAGATTTTATAATCTTGGATTTTGGGTTTAAATTTGGTACGCAATTGCGTTCCCAAAGCCAGACATTGCTCTTTGCGAGACAAATAGACAATATTCTCGCCTTCGTTCATAATGGCAGCGCCACCGGTAGGCATTTCAAATACCTGTCTTTTGGGACTGGTCCAGGTAATTGCGTATTTTTCTTCTATGTCAGCGTTGCTGAGCAAGCCACCGGTGCTGCCACCGAAAACGGGTGGTTGTCCTTGTAGCTCTGTCATATAAAACCTCCGAGAGTTTGCAAACCGCGTTTGTATTATGGTGCTACCGAATTCAATCCGGCTAGTTGCTCGGCTATCCCTATATGGAAAAGTGAAAAGCAATACCCTCCCCATTTGGAAATAGGGAGATCGGCTTCCTAGCAGTAAGGCAGACCGATCGCTTCTTTTAAACAAAATATAGGGATTTTTACGGTATCGTATCACCCTCATGGCTGTTTGCTAACGCATCTGTCAAAATCTGTTACATAATGGTGGATTGTGGATGGAAGGTCCTACTTCATCGCGGTTAAAGTTTGGCTTTCCGCTGGCGAGAAGAACGTTTGGCAGAACGGGTAGATTTCTGGCTTTTGGAAGAACGAGAGGATTTTTGGCTTTTGGATTGGTTTGGAGATGGGGAACTTTCTTGAGATCCCGAATCCGTATCCGAGGGCGTTATGGGTAGGGTAAAATGGAACTGGCTGCCTTGGTCTTTGCCATGGGATTCGGCCCAAATTTCTCCGCCAAGGCGTTGGATGAGCTGGCGGCAGATGGCCAATCCCAATCCCGTTCCTCGGGTGGTACGTTGCAAAGCGCCTTCTTCTTGATAGAAGCGGTCGAAAATAGCTTCCAAACGATTGCGATCGATACCGCGTCCGGTATCGGCGACGGTAACTTGCACGAACTGCTCGCCTTTCACCTGTGCGTCAATGCGTACGTTTCCCGGTGCTGAAGTAAATTTACAAGCATTATCCAATAACTTGGACAGCACTTCCACCAACCATTCCCCATCGGCTTGTACCAACGGCAAATCATCGGATACGCGAACTTCTACTTGGGGAAGCTCTTCATCTTGTTGTTGGTGGCGGGTGCGAATGCTGCTGAGGGATAAATCGACGCATTCGCGCAGGGAAATGGGTTCGATGTTCCACTCCACTCGTCCGCTTTCCAGGCGAGAAAGGGTTATGAAATCGTGGACCAACTCGCGCATGCGTTCGGCATCGGCTAAAGCGGAACTGACCATAGCCTGTTGCATGTCTGCTGGCATATCGGGTTCGGTGGCTAGGCTTTCCAGACAGATTTGAATGGTGGATAGCGGTGTTCGTAGTTCGTGACCGGTGATGGCAATCAGGTTGCTGCGGGTATGTTCTAAAGCTTCTAGCTGTTGGTTGAGTTGGTCTAAACTGGCGTAGGCTTGAGCTTGGATGAGGGCAATGCCTACTTGAGCGGCGATCGCTTCTACCAAATCCAAATCTTCTTTGCGCCAAGGTCGGGGATGGGGGTCGCAGCTGCTACAGTTGTGGACTTCCACCATTCCCAACAACTGCCCTTGATAGAGCAAAGGCACCATCAACCAACTGCTGATATCCCAGCGTTCCACCAAGTCTTGAAGGACCTGTTGGCTGTTGCCGTTTTTCGTTAGGCGCTGGTCGGTTTGCGTATCGGTGACGTAAACTTTTTGCTGGGTTTCGACCACTTCTTGAAACAGAGGATTGTCTTGCAAACGCCAGGTATAACCGGCGAGGGAATCGACATCAGCGCCTAAATATTCGTACTGGATGGTAGCCGTACGATCGGTGGATTGGCATCGGTAAATCAAACAGCGGCAGCACTGGAGCGTTTGTCCCAGTTCTTGGACCGCTACTTTTAAAATTGCTTCGGGATTGAGGGATTTGCGAATAGCTGTGGTAATGGAGTTGACGAGGCGTTGCTGGCGTTCTTGTGCGGAAATCGAACGGTAAGCCTTCAGCAGTTTGTACTGACCTGCCTGCAAGTAGGTAACGAGGCGCTGGGCAAACGGACCGGGGTCGATTTCGGTGTAGGGACTGAGTTGGCTGTTTTCCTGAGCGTTCGCACAAAGGGCAATGCCGTATTGCTGCTTGGTTTGTTCGACTTTCTCTTGTAAATCCGAACGGTAGGTGGCAATGCGATCGAGCAGGAAAGCTGCACCGGTGAGACACACTTGACGTTCAAAAGTCCAAATGCCCTCAAACCGCCTGGCTGTATCTACATCCAAAACCACTTCCTCACCAGTTTCCAAATCGGGAAGCGGTGTGGGACGTTCGCTGCAAATCAAGCATACGGAGTACTGCTGGCCAATGACAATCAGGTGCCACTCTTGGGTCAGTCCATCAGCTTGGTCAAAAGCAACGGTTTCGTAATTGTGGGACTCGTTGGTAAAGTCACTGCTAAAATCCGTATCGGGAGCAGCCAAAACGTATACGTGGGGGGTGACTTGGGCAATGCGCCGGTACCGATGGGCCTCTTGACGGTAAAAACGTTCCCGTTGAAAACTGGCAATCACCAAAGGCTGTTCGTTCCCCGCTAAAACTTGATCTTCCATGGCATGGGAAAGAGCCGTTAAAGAAGATTTGAAATAAATTTGCGGTCGCAACTGGGGAATGGTGCGCAGCAGATCTTCCAGAACCGAATTAGGAATGCTCATCAACTAGCTTGCAGGCCGAATTACCAATATGGACTTACTTATAAATAGAATTTGCTCTAAAAACTATGCTACTAGGCACTGAAAAAGTTTTTCCGATCGCTCGGTTAGGGATGCAGCTACAGTCAATCCCATACTTGCGTTTGTTTTTGGGATTTTTCAGCCCCGCCAAAAATTTACATTTCTTTACTTCATGGAAGGCGATCGCGCCCCGAGCGTGCGGCGATGCAGCGATGGTTTTCGACCACAAGTGTCTTTGAACACCATCGTAAAAATCAAAAACTGCATTCTACCCTCTTCCTAGTACAATAAAGGATGCACAAACGAAAAAGCAAAGCATCAATGCCTACCCTGGGTGTCAACATCGATCACGTAGCTACCATTCGGCAGGCACGACGAACTGTAGAGCCGGATCCAGTAGCAGCGGCGGTTTTGGCAGAACTTGGCGGTGCCGAAGGGATTACCACCCACCTGCGCGAAGACCGCCGTCACATTCAAGACCGCGACGTACGTCTGTTGCGCGAAACTGTAAGAACCCACTTAAATTTAGAGATGGCGGCAACTGATGAAATGGTTGCCATGGCGTTAGACATCAAACCAGACTACGTTACCTTAGTCCCAGAAAAACGCGAGGAAGTTACCACCGAAGGCGGTTTGGATATCGCAGGTCAGCAATCGCGGATGGTATCGGTGGTCGATCGCCTACAAGAGGCAGGGATTCCTGTTAGCCTGTTTATCGATCCGGAAAATGCTCAAATTGAAGCATCCGCCAAGGCAAACGCTCGGTTTATCGAACTCCATACCGGTCGCTACGCGGAAGCCAAGACTGAACAACAACAACACCAAGAACTACAAGTATTGGCAAAAGGATGCGCGCAAGCCCAAGATGTGGGGTTGCGAATCAATGCCGGTCACGGTTTGACTTATCAAAACGTACGTCCTGTGGCTTGTCTGGAAGGGATGGAAGAACTTAATATTGGTCATACGATAATTAGTAGAGCGGTGTTGGTTGGTATCGAACGCGCCGTGCGTGAAATGAAACAAGCAATCCGAGGGGAATTATGACCACATACTATTACGTTTTAGCAAGCGAACATTTTTTACTGGAAGAAGAACCTCTAGAAGAGGTGTTGGAAGAACGCACCCAATACTACGAAAGAAAAGGGAAAGAAATTGATTTTTGGCTGGTACGCCAACCGGCTTTTTTGGAAGCACCGGAAATGAAGTCGGTGAAACAACAGTGCCCCCAACCAGCAGCAGCTGTAATTACGAAGGATTTTCATTTTCGCAATTGGCTGAAGTTGCGTTTGGAATACGTAGTGAAGGGAGAATTTGAAGCACCTTCCGAAACCATTCCCGATCCGTTAGCTTCTTTGGCAACAGCCTAACGGTTTGGGAAGGTAGGGGTGGCTGCTATGTTCGTTCGGTTGCTTTTAACAAGAATGGCTTGGGGATCTGGTGTGGCGATCGCGATGTTGGCTGGTTCGATCGGCGATCGCGCGCGATCGCAAAATCCCCCTTGCCAACCTCCCCCATCGGGAGAGTACTTATTGTTGGTCGATAGCACCACTTCTGCCGACCAAAAACAAGTTAGCGACCTGTTACCACCAACGTTGAAAACCCATATTTGCCGCTACCAACAAAGCACCGTTACTCGTATAGGCAGCTTCCCCAACCAACCCATTGCCAATGCTTGGGCAGATTACATCAGCGAAACCTTGGGGTTGGAATCGTTGGTGGTAGAAGCAGGCAATATGACAGCAGGGCAGACGCAAGGATTTCCCCCGACCAACCGTTCCAGTCAAAATACCAATTCTGCTGCCGAGGCTTCGCCAACCAACAAGAACAATGCTGCCTATGCTGTGTTGGTCGATTTTTTCAATCGCCCCGAAATCGCACAACAGCTACAGGAAATTTTAGGCAAAGATATTGGTTTGGTAGCATACGCGCAAAAACATTATTTACTGGTAGAAACCACCAATCGCTTGGAAACAGCCAACGAAACCATGCAGCAGCTAAGCGATCGCGGTTTTTGGGCAACGATTGTAGACAACCGACGAATAACTGTGCTGACCGAAAGCGTTCGAGTTTCCCCTGGAGAGGGTTCTGAATAGGCGTCGAATTGGTTGTTGCTAAGAGGTTGACAAGGTAGAATTTTTTGTGTATAATTAGAAGGTATATAAAAATGGCTTAGCTAGGAAGCCAATTTTCCATAAGTTTTTACCAAAAATCTAGAAGGAAAATTTTTCAAACCCCCTAGCGGCGGGGAAAGTTCCGATTGAGGTTCTTTCGCTCAAACATCTAAGCTGGGCAATTTTTTTTAAACCTGGAAATTCAAGTCAATCCTCTCCAACCTTGAATTCCTTTACGGGAAAGGATTTGAGCGATTTGTTCTTTCCCAGAAAGCGTCTCCCTAAAAAATAATTAACAATAGGGAATGCCAAGCTGTGAGAGACTTTGAGAATCCGAACAACAAATATGGCACTTAACAGAAATCTATCGGGAGCAGAAAATTAGAAAAATCGTATCTTTTCCCATCTTTCTATGAAAAACCGCGATCGCGAAACACCATTACTAGTTCAAATACGCTCGCTTAGTCACATTATGGATAATGCCATTCCTATTCCGGGAACTTCCTATCGCATTGGCATTGACCCATTATTGGGATTGCTGCCAGGGGTGGGAGATTGGTTGAGCGGAATCGTTTCCGCATATATGCTTTTTCTGGCGTTGCGTTTGGGTTTGCCAGTGGCTACTCTAACCCGCATGGTGGGCAATCTTGTTGTAGACTTACTGTTGGGGATGGTTCCCGCAATCGGAGATATCTTTGATTTTGCTTATAAAGCCAACGCTCGCAACTTGCGCTTGATAGAAAGCTATCTAGATACATCTTCCGAACCACCATTAAGCGATCGCTCCCGCCAGACCCTTCCTATAGGCATATTGGTGGTAGGATTGGTGGTTGTTTTCATCGTAGCGATCGCTTTGGGATTGGCTGTCATTGCCACGCTGGTCAAAGTCTTACTATCCATTTTGGGCTAGGGATAGTATTTTTCTGCAATTTTTGTAACCAAAAGACACTACATATAGTGTTTGCTTGCCAACAAAAATCCAGCGAAACTAACTGCAAATTCGTGAAAAGTTGCCACCTCTAAAAGCAATTGGATGACGATCTTTCTGGTTGTAGATATCGTGAATGGTAGCGGCGATCGCACAAAATTGCCAATAATATTTTCACTTCCAGCAGAAAGGCGATTTATATATTAAGAATTGTAAAAAAAATACCATAAAAGCGGAAATCCACTCCCAGAGAAGACCAAAATAGTTCCTAGATTCACAAAAACCATCGAATCGATCCCGGAGATTGTATCTATTTCTTGGCCTCCGGAATTTCATGTAGGCAGTTTGAACCAACCCATCCTGAGGAGCGATTTCGTTTTTGCATGATTCCGTATAAACTTACCCTAAAGAACTTCCTTAGCTATCACCAAGCCAGCATCAATCTAAAAGGATTGCATACAGCTTGTATTTGTGGAGCCAATGGTGCTGGCAAATCTTCTCTGTTAGAAGCGATGGCTTGGGCAATTTGGGGTCAAAGTCGTGCCGCTTCGGAAGACGATCTCATTTATCACGGAGCAAAAGAAGCTCAAGTAGACTTTATTTTCCACGCTCGCGGTCAAACCTACCGCATTATCCGTCGCCGTCGCCGCCGCCAAGGAGCATCTTTAGAATTCCAGGTTGCCAACAACGAAACCGAAGATCCTCAAAACGCCAACTTCCGTTCTCTCACCGAACGCGGTGTGCGAGCTACCCAACAAAAAATCCTCCAGCATATTCGCCTTGACTACGATACGTTTATCAACTCCTCCTATTTGCGCCAGGGAAGAGCTGACGAGTTTATGCTCAAACGCCCCAAAGAGCGCAAACAAGTTTTAGCAGAGTTGCTCAAACTCGACCGTTACGAAACCCTATCCGAACAAGCCAAAGAAAAAGCACGCGATTTCAAAGCCCAAGCCCAGGCAACCGAACCGCAGATTGCAGAAATTGATAACAAACTCCAAGAAAAACCTGCGATCGCTCGTTCTTTAGAAGAAGTCGAAACCACCATTGGAAACCTGCAAAGCAAACAAGAACAAATGCAAGCCACCTACAGACGCTTGCAGGCACAGCAAAACCAACGCCAAACTGCCCAACAACAGTTGCAGTGGCACCAAGAACAAGTTCGCAATCTCCAGTCAGAATATCAAGAGTTAGAAGAACAACAAAAAACCACTCAAGAACAAAAGCAAAAACTAAACGATTTGCTGGTCAAAGAATCGGATATTGTAGCTGGCTACCAACAGTATCAAGCCCTGCAAAAACAAGAAGAAGAAATCGAAAACAAATACAATACCTATCAAAATTTAGAGACGCAGCGCCAGCAACTAACCCAAGAGTTGCAAAATTCCGTCGCTGAGATTAACGAGCGTTTGGTGCAGTCGCAAACCCAACTCGACAACTTGCAGCAACAAGAGCAGGAATTGCAACCCATTCTGGAACAAACAGAAGAAGTGGAAGCAGCGGTAGCGCGATTGCGGGATGCCAAAAACCGTTTGCAAACCTTAGATAACTTACAAAGCCAAGTGGCACCGTTGCAGCAACAACGGCAAGAACTGCAAAACCAACTCGATCGTCTGCATGCGCAATATACAGCACGTTGGGAAGCTTTGGATAACGATGCGAAAAAATACCGGCAGCAGCTGTCGCGAACCACAGAACTAGAAAAAGAGTTAGAAAAAGTAGAAGCAGAAATTGCGGAACTGGAAAAAATCCAAGTTTACAAACAACGGGTGGAAGAAAAAGGCAAAGAACGGCGCAGCTTTCTCGATAGCCTCAAAACGCAAGAGAAGGAATGGCAGCGGCAGATGGAGGAGTTGGAACAAAAACATACGCTGCTAGCAACGACGAGTCAGAATGATGCTGGTGGCGATGGAAATTCCGAATATCCCCCTTGCCCTCTGTGCGATCGCCCCTTAGATGAATATCACCAAAAACTGGTACGGGAAAAAACTACCGCCGAACAAAAAGAACTACGCGAACGCTTGTGGGTGGTACGCGAGCAAATTACCGTTTCCGAACGGGAAATTCAAGTGTTGCGCCAAGAATATACTCGCCTGAAAGACCAACTCGACTCTTACAACGAAGCCTTAGGCAGGCGCGGTCAGTTGCAATCTCAATTGGAATCGCTCGCCGAAACCAAACAAACCTTAGCCGAGATCGAACAACAACGCGATCGCATTGGAGAATTGTTGGCATCAGGGGTGGATACCGAGTTAAGTAACCAGCTACAGGAGCTTGACGAGAAAATTGCAGCCACGAACTACGATGAAAAAGACCACGCTCTGGTACGAGGGGAAGTAGAAAACTTACGCTGGGCAGAAATCAAACAGGGCAAAATCGAACAGGCAAAGAAAAACTTGGCGCAAATTCGCGAACGGCAACCCCAAGTGGCGGAAACTATCCAACAGTTGCAAAATCAACGGGACCAGTTGCAAACCAACTCGGAACTGGCACAAAAAATTACCAGCGTGCAGCAACAAATAGAAAATCTGGACTACGATCGCGATCGACACAACCAAATACGCCAACAAGTGCGTACGCTTTCCCAATGGGAAGTGCAATATCAAACATTGCAGCAAGCCAAACAGCAATATCCGCAAGTCCAAACTCGGGAACAACAATTACAAGAATCGCTAACAGCACGGGCACAAAAACTGCAACAACAACGCGATCGCGTGGAGACAATACAACAAGAATTAGCCAATACCAGCGATCCGAAGCCAGAACTGGAACGTTTGGACAAACAAATTCAGCAGCAGCGGGAAGAATTGGACCGACAGTTGGCACTGCAAGGAAGCTACCAACAGCAAGCTTCCCACTTAGAAACTTTGCAAACCCAACGCCAATCTTTGAAACAGCAGTTGCGAAGCCTGCAACGTCAAGAACGAGTTCATCGGGAACTGTCAGCCGCTTTTGGCAAAAATGGCATTCAAGCTCTCACCATTGAAAACGTACTGCCGCAGTTAGAAGCGGAAACCAACCATATCCTCTCTCGCCTCAGTGCCAACCAATTGCACGTTCAATTTATTACCCAGAAACAAAGCCGTTCTGGTTCTAAGAAAAATAGTAAGCTCATCGATACGTTAGATATTTTTATTGCCGATGCCAGGGGAACGCGACCTTACGAAACCTATTCCGGCGGCGAAGCTTTTCGGATTAATTTTGCCATTCGTCTAGCGTTGGCGAAGTTGCTGGCACAGCGGTCGGGAACCCCGTTGCAAATGCTGATTGTAGACGAAGGATTTGGTACGCAAGACGACGAAGGCTGCGAACGCTTGATTGCAGCGATTAATGCGATCGCACCTGATTTTGCCTGCATTCTGGCCGTTACCCACATTCCCCATCTCAAGGAAGCTTTTCAAACTCGGATTGAAGTGCGCAAAGATGCAAACGGTTCTCAAGCAAGTTTGTTGGTGTAAATCTAGCGAATTTATGCAACCAGAAAAAGCACAGGATGCAGAGTAGGAAAGGGGAGTTACGTATTTTGTAAACTAGATTACTTTTTGGGATAGCTGTACCTTATATCCTAGTATATATCTTGCAGTTAAGAGCGACAACCTCTTGCGAAAAAAGCCAGGTATGGTGACATCGGTTCGGCATTTGGCGAGTTTGTTTGTGGGTCTTTTCCGATCGCAAAATCTAGCTCGGCGCAAAAATCCATTCGTGCATCTACTACGTTCGTTGAAAAGTTCGCATAGGGATGGTCTGAACTTCCTTGTCACTCGCCAATCCAACCGATGGTTTGAGAAGCTTGGAAAAAATAAAAGTTTCAACAACTGGCGGTTTGGGTTTGACGCTGGGTCTAATTTCCTTTATACTCCCACTCGGTCGAACACCAGCAAGAGGCAGAAAATTGTACCATTCAAACCTACAAAAACCAAGTTGATGCTGAGTTACGTCGAAGCAAAAGATTTTGCGTAGCTTTCTAGAACGTAATGTTTTTTGGTATCTGCTATGCCGACCACAAACAACCAATATGCACAAGACCAACAATCTATTTCTTTTATTCAACCCATCCCGTATTTTTGTCGGTTCCCGATCGATGCCTGTGGGAGCATACCATGAAACTTCAAGAAAACGATAGTACTTTATTGTCCGTTCGCCAACAAATTGCCCTCGTTCAAGAACGTAGCGATCGCATGTCTCCCCAATTTTCTTTTTCCGAAACCAGCACAGCTATTATCAATATTAGCGGTCGCCAGCGCATGTTGCTGCAGCGAACTGCCTTATTTTGTTCTAAAATTGCCAACCACAAATCTCCCCAAATCCGCCAACAGGATCGGGAACAATTGCGCGAGGCGATCGCACAAATGGAAACCGGTCACGAACAGTTGTTGCAAGGAGATGCCAACCTAGGATTGCCCGGTATTACCTCCGAAACCATCCGTGCCATGTACTTTCAGCCACCTTGGCAAGCGGATGCCAAAATTCGTCAATATATTGCCAATGTCAAAACGTTTTTAGCCGCTCCCGATGCCGAACAAACAGCCGACCATCCGGCTTTAGAACCCATTGTGAATGCTGCTTCTAACGAACTGCTCGATATTTTAGATCGCCTCGTCAAACAATACCAACAAGAAATGGACGAGCGCAATCAATCTCTGTTTGAAAAACAACAGCAGCTTCAAAATCAAAGTACGGAAATTGCTTCCCGGATGTCGCAACTTTACGAACAAACGTTACAGCAATCGCGACGGGAACAACTGGTCAATCAAATTACCTACCAAACCCGCCAAAGTTTCGATACGGAAACCATTTTAACCGAAACGATTGCCCAGCTTCTCGATGCAATGGAAGTCGATCGCTGTATTATTCATTTAGTCGAAAATACCAATAGCCAATCTACCGAATCATCTCCCAACCATCCAGAAATTATCGATTCGTTTTCGCCATCAGGGACAGATAATAACAATAGCAATAAAGAAATTACAGCTTTTCGCAAAAAACATCTTTTTGAAGTTTGTCGGGAACCTTTTTCCTCTTCTGTGGGTTACTTCGAACCCCAAGGACCGATTACAGATTGGGTTATCAAAAATCGCCAATCGGTGGTGATTGCGGATGTCATGCAAGATCCGCGCATCGACCCCAACAACCAAGAGTATCAAAAAGCCAAAATTAAATCATCTTTGGTGGTACCGGTACAAACCCAAGACCGTTTGTATGGCATTTTGTACTTAAATCAATGCGATCGCAAACGCCACTGGTCGGATAATGACTGTAAATTTGCCCAATCCGTTGCCGATCATTTGGCCTTATCTATTCAGCAAGCTGACTTGTACGCTCAAGCCAAATCCGCTGCCAAACGAGCCGAGGCGCAATCGGAAAAATTAAAACAAGTTTTGCACGAACTCCAGCAAAGCCAGGCACAATTAGTGCAAGCCGAAAAAATGTCTAGTTTGGGACAAACGGTAGCTGGACTTGCCCACGAAATTAACAATCCCATCAACTTTATCTACGGAAATATTACCCATACCCAAGATTATGTAAACGATTTGCTAGAACTGGTTCGCGCCTACCAAAAACACGATCCCGATCCCGCTCCAGAAATTCAAGAATTAATGGAAGAAATTGATTTTGAATTTATCAGCGACGATTTGGCAAAAATTTTTCATTCCATGCGAACGGGAGCCAATCGCATTCGAGAATTGGTTTTATCCTTGCGTAATTTTTCGCGATTAGACCAAGCCGAACTCAAACAGGTAGATCTACACGAAGGAATCGAAAATACGCTGTTAATTTTAAGCCATCGCCTCAAACCCAAAAAAGAGTTGGATATGCAAGAAATTCAAATTTTTAAAGAATATGGAGATATCCCGTGGGTGGCTTGTTTTGCCGGGCAGTTAAATCAAGTATTTATGAATATTATTGGTAATGCAATTGATGCTTTAGAGAGCCAACGATATGATAGCATCAATTCCTCCCAACCAAGCCAGCCAAAAATTTGGATTCGCACAGAAGTTCAAGATGGCGATTATGTTTTTATCCGAATTGCTGACAACGGTCCCGGCATTTCAGAAGAAGCCAAATCGTCTTTGTTCGATCCGTTTTTTACGACCAAACCAATAGGAAAAGGAACTGGGTTGGGATTGTCCATTAGCTATCAAATTGTGGTGGAAAAACATCAAGGAGAAATTTGGTGCGAGTCTCCAGAGGCAGGAGGAACGGAGTTTGTTATCAAACTTCCTCTCCATGGCAACCAACAAGGAACAAGAAAAATCTTACCCCTACAAACTTGGCCTTCCTAGATTAGGTCAGTGGCATCAAACAGGCCACGTGTGTCACTATAGGAACGGATGTATGCTAGAAGCTGGATCGTGGTTGTTAGCGGTTAGCTGTTGGCACTCTTTTTTGGCCATGGCATACAGGTGCGATCGCTCGGAAATTTTCGTAAAATTTGAAACAATGGAAGCAATAGTGAGCGAACAATGGCATTGCCGAACGGCTTAATTGGCCCACCCCTAGAAGGAAAAATCCCCAACTCATGAGTGTTTCGACAGTGAAGGTAGGCATTTTACACGCTCTCAGCGGCACCATGGCCATTAGCGAAACTGCCCTCAAAGATGCCGCGATAATGGCGATCGCAGAAATTAATGCTGCTGGTGGCGTTTTAGGCAAACAAATCGAACCCATCATTGAAGATGGGGAATCAACAGTAATGGGGTTTGCTTGGAAAGCCAAAAAACTCATCGAACAAGACCAGGTAGCAGCGTTGTTTGGATGTTGGTCTTCCTCCTGTCGCAAAGCGATTTTGCCGATTGTGGAAAAACACAACAGCCAGCTGTGGTATCCACTACAATATGAAGGTTTGGAAAGTTCTCAAAATATTTTTTATACTGGCATGTGTGCCAACCAGCAAATCGAACCTGCGGTGAGGTGGTTGGTAGGACAGGGAAAAAAACGCCTGTATTTGTTGGGGTCGGATTATGTATTTCCGCGAACGGCGAATAAAATTGTGAAAGCGACAACCAAACAACTGGGTGGTGCGATCGTTGCTGAAGAATACCTTCCTTTGGGGGAACAACAATGTGCCGCCGCGATCGCTGACATTCAAAACAAGCAACCAGATGCTGTTTTTAGTACCCTCAACGGCGATACCAATTTAGCATTTTACCAGCAATACCGCCAAGCTGGCATTTCCGCTCAGGAAATTCCCATTCTTGCTGTCAGCCTAGCCGAAACGACGTTGCAGCAAATCGGTGATGCGGCTGCCGGTCACTATGCGGCTTGGAGTTATTTTCAGAGCTTGGATACATCAGAAAACTATCGTTTTGTTAGTAACTTTCGCGACCGCTACGGCCGCGATCGCGTGACCAGCGATCCAGTAGCATCTGCTTACACTCAAGTATATTTGTGGAAACAAGCAGTGGAAGCAGGGAGAAGTTTTCATGTGGATAGAGTGCGCGAGGCCGTAAGCGGACAAAAATTGCTGGCTCCCAACGGTTGGGTTCGCTTGCATAAGAACCATCATGTAGAAAAAACGTGTCGTATCGGTCAAATTCGCAACGACGGTCAATTTGATATTGTTTGCACCAGCGAAAGTCCCATCGAACCGTTGCCCTTTTTAGGAGCCGATCGCTACGATCGTGCATTTACACCAGTGGTAGTGGATTTATTGGGAGAAGTTTCTCATTCCATTCAATACAATTGCCAGCTAGAACAAAAATCCCGCCAGTTAGAAACAGCGAATGCCGAACTGCAAGCAAAAAACGAACAGCTACAAGCGACCCAACAACAACTTTTGCGATCGCAAAAGCGGTTTCGGAACTTTAAAAACCAACAGGAACTCCTGCGACACCGCCTGTACCATCAAATTCGCTGTTCCCTTGATTTGGATACTGTTTTACAAACCGCAGTACAGGAAATTCGTTTGCTGCTGAATATCGATATTTGTCAGTTTATTTGGTACGAGCGCGACGAAAACCACCAAACCCTGAGTTTTAGGCACGCTGTGAGCGATAGCATTCGAGAACCACCCCCAAATGGCCACCTCCTGGAACAATATCCCGAAATTGGCAACCTTCTTCTCCATAATTATTGCTTGCAAGTTGACGATATGAACGCGACGGAGGTTTTAGAAAAACCAACGCAGCAAGCTTTTTTGCAAAGCGGGATCGAATCTTTACTGGTAACGTCGGTTCGTCCCAATTGCAGCCAAGATGGTTTAATTTTATGCCAGCATTCCCAACAAGTGCGACCTTGGGAAGTGGATGAAATCGAACTGATGCTAGAAATTCGCGAACAGTTGGCGATCGCGATCGACCACGCACATTTATACCGCCAAAGTCGCGAATCGGAAATAGCCGCCACCTCGCAAGCACAACGCCTCAGTCAAGTTTTGCAAGAATTGCAAGACAAACAAGCTCAATTAATCCAAGCGGAGAAAATGTCCAGTTTGGGACAAATGGTGGCGGGAATGGCTCACGAAATTAATAATCCCATTAATTTTATCAGTGGCAATTTAACCTACGCTCAAAATTATTTTTACGATTTACTTCACCTAATTCAAACCTATCAGAAATATTATGATTTTCCCGAACCGGAAATTCAACAGAAAATCGAAGAAATTGACCTAGATTTTATTACCAGCGACTTTCCCGAAATCATCGAATCCATGAAAAGCGGTACGGAACGCATTCAGCAGTTAGTACAGTCGCTAAAACGGTTTTCCCATCTGGATGAAGCCGAAAACAAAACCGTGAACCTGCACCACGGCATTGATAGTACCTTGCAAATTTTACAGCATCGCTTGCAAGGAAAACCAGGAAGGCCGGATATTAAGCTGGTTCGGGAATATGGGGATTTGCCTGTGGTAGAATGCTATCCTGGACAAATGAATCAAGTGTATTTTCATATTATTAACAATGCCATTGATGCTATAGATGCTTGGCTAGAGAAAACCAGCGATCGCGATCGCATGCAACGGGTTCCCACCATTCGGATTTCTACGGAACAACCATCCGAAAATTGGGTATTGGTTCGCATTGCTGATAACGGAATTGGGATTTCTCAGGATATTAAAAAACGTTTGTTCGATCCGTTTTTTACGACCAAACCAGTCGGCAGTGGAACGGGATTGGGACTTTCTATTTGCTATCAAATTGTTGTCCAAAGACATCAAGGACAAATTTGGTGTTCTTCGATTCCAGGCTATGGCAGCGAATTTTGGCTGGAAATTCCTATAAAAAACCGTTCCCACTATGGCGAACTGGAAACGAACAGCGAACATTCCAGCAATTGGTTTTCTTAAATACTAACACCACATACAATCGCAGGGTAGCTTCATGCAAGACAAACTCCATCCCACCGTTAAATTGGCCTATGGTGCTGGCGTTATGGGTGGGGCGCTTACCACCAATATTTTGGCATTTTTCGCGTTATTTTTTCTCACCAATGTAGCTGGTCTCAATCCTGGTTTGGCAGGTAGTGTCTTGCTGGTGGGAAATGTTTGGGATGCTTTTAACGACCCATTAATTGGTACGCTCAGCGATCGCAGCGATCGCTTTTTACCGAAAAAAATTATCGACCGCTGGGGAAAACGCTATCCCTGGATGCTGGTAGGTGGGGTTTGTTTGGGAATTGCTTTTTTCTTGGTATGGTTCGTGCCGCCTTTTGAAAAAGATTGGCAATTGTTTGCCTATTACAGTTTCGTAGCCATTCTTTTTTTTAGTTCCTACACCTCAGTGATGCTACCAGCCTCGGCTTTGGCACCGGAGTTAACCAAAGATTACGACGAACGGACCAGCTTAATGAGCTTTCGTTCGGCGTTTACCATTGGCGGCGGGATTTCCGGTTTGCTGTTGGCACAGGGAATTTTTAGTCGCATGGAGACGGGACCGGAACGCTATTTGGTTTTGGGTGCTGTTGGCGGTTTGTTCGCGATCGCTCCGACCTATTTTTGCATTTGGGGAACCTACCGCCAGTTTCAAAGGGTACGCCACCAAAATTCTCAGCAAAAATCTGACCGATTACCTCTCAAACGGCAAGTGCAAACAATTCTCAGCAACCGTCCCTTTTTATTGGTGATTGGTATCTATTTGTGTTCTTGGCTGGCAGCTCAACTTACAGCTTCCATTCTCCCTTATTTTGTGGTCAACTGGATGGAACTGTCGGAAAAGCACTTTACCCAAGCTGCTATTGCCGTACAGGGAACGGCTTTTGCCATGGTATTCGTTTGGAGTGCGATCGCTCAACATCTGGGGAAAAAGACCATTTATTTGCTTGGCGTTCCGATCTGGTTGATTGCTCAAGTAGGGATTTTACTTTTACAACCTGACGGTGTTGGTTGGATGTACTTTTTTGCCGTTATGGTAGGAATCGGTTTGTCTACGGCTTATCTGGTTCCTTGGTCTATGTTTCCCGATGTGGTTGATTACGACGAACTGCGTACCGGCGAACGTCGCGAAGGTGTTTTTTACGGTTTTACCGTATTTTTGGAAAAACTGGGTACGGCGATCGCTTTATTTACCATCGGCAAGATTCTCGATTGGTCTGGTTTTGTTTCCAGCGACTCTTCTTCTTTACCCGCAGAAGCTGCTACGAAACAACCCGACTCTGCTATGCTCGCTATTCGCTTAATTATCAGTCCGCTACCAGCTACTTTACTAATTTTTGGTTTGGTTTTTGCTTATTTTTATCCCATCAGCCGCGAAGTTTACCAGGAAATTCACTTCAAATTAATGGAACGTCGTCGGCAAAATGGGTGATGGGGAGCATGGGTGCATGGATGCGTGGGTGTGAAAAGTTTAAATGAAATATGAATCTATAGTATTTTTATATGAGATGTGTACAGATCGCCTTTTATATAGAGGGGGAGG
>CAYZHY010000024.1:0-14303 GCA_964477525.1 uncultured Geitlerinema sp.
GTTGCTAGGTCTGCATGTTGCCGAAAGATCCTTGGTTAGCTGTTAATTTATCGTTTTTATGTCCGGGAGGCGGCCAGTTCTACGCTCGTTGCTGGATACGTGGGTTGAGCTGGTTGTTGGGATTTTTTAGTTTGGTAGGGTTGGGCAGTTGGTCGATTTTTGCTGCCGGTGGGCATACAGTAGTGGGTTTGGGACTGTGGTTGGCGGCTACGGGGATGTTTCTCGGAAATCTTTTCGATGCTTATCATTGCGTTCCCACTTCCCAGCAGCATAGCTTTGTTAGGAAACCATCTCATGGATCGTCTTCGCGTTCGTTTCGGCGCGTTTCTGGGAGGAAAACTCCTTCAGTAAGTCGCCGCCAAGGTCGTCGGAAGCTGCGTCGAAGGGTTCGCAAACGTAAAAGTTTCTGGTTTGCAGTGTTGCTCTCGCAAATTTTACCGGGACTGGGGCATTTGTATCTTTCTCGAACTTGGCTGGGAGGGGGCTTTATGCTGGCAACTGTCGTGAGTGCCAATTTAGCTAGCCATCAGACGGCTTTTTTAATTGTGCCTCCGTTGATCTGGGTGTTTGCTTGCTATCATACGGCAACAGTAGCTAGTTCTCCTTTTTCCAGGACCACCAGTAGATTGCCGTATTCGGGATTTTTCCTGATGGTGATAGCGACAATTTTTGCCATCAAGTTGGTGGCTAGCTACTTGCCTTTGGGAATTAACCATTGGTTTCCCAGATTTGTGATTCCCAGTACTTCGATGGCACCTACGTTACAAGTTGGCGATCGCATTTTTGTACGCAATAGCTCCGACTACGTGCCCCAACGAGGAGATATTGTGGTGTTTCAAGCCGATGAGATCGATTTTGAGGTGGACAATCCCCACGCCGACCAACGCCATTGGAATACGAGCTATTACATCAAACGCACCATCGGCGAACCCGGAGAGAAAGTTGCGATTGAAAACGGCAACCTCTATATCAACAACCAGTTGGTTCGGGAAGCCTATATACGAGCCCCCATGAATTACAAGTGGGGGCCCAAAACTGTGCCGCCGGATAGTTACTTCGTGTTGGGGGACAACCGCAACAATAGTTTTGATTCCCACATATGGGGTTTTTTACCAGCAGATAGTATTGTTGGCAAAGCTTATAAAATTTACTGGCCCCCTTCTCGTATCGAGCCGCTTTGATTTCGATCTCGCCATACCATCCTTACTGCGATTCGTTTTCAGGAGAAGGCCATCCTAGCCTGGAGAATTGTTGGCTACGATCGTGAGATGATTCCGAATTTGAGCTAGACTGAGTTGCTGGTGGCGAGACGCAGCAATCCACAAACGGCTGCTGGGCCATAGATGCCAGGGAAACTGGATCTTGTTGCAGTAAATGGGACCAGGTTTTCTGAAGGGCTTGGTTTTCCGGTTGTTGGCGTTTTAGTTTCGCTATAATTTCGATGGTTTCGTGCCAAATGCCGTTGTCAGCGTAGGCTTGAGCTTTTTCTATAGGACTTTCAGCATTTTCTAGTTGTTGTTGCAGTTGGGAGCTTGGGGCTACCCGTTGCAATTGGCCGAAAGCAACAACATCTTGCAGTCGGTCTTCTGGCTGGCAAATAGCTGCTACCGACCATTGATATTGTTCGCCTACTTTGAGGGGTGGTGCGCTTTCCGGTAGAGACAAGCTAATAATACCGGGTGTTTTACCAATTTCCAGTACTTGCCGGTAGGTATAGGTTTCTTCTTGATTTTTCAGGGTAAATTCAATTTTTTGGGCACTAGTGTCCGGCAAATACGCGAAGAAAGTAGGATGTTCGGAAACAGTAACTCCGGTTTGATTTTTGGGCAAAAGCAGGGCTAACCTGGCTAAGTTTGTAGGGGAAGAGGAGCTGTTGCTACCTACTTCGGGAGACTCGCAGCCACCGCGCGTACCGCCACCAGCTGTCTTTTCAGGTCCTCCTTTGGTGGGTGGTAAGTCAAAGTTGACTTGGATAGCTTGCTCTAGCTCGTTAGCCTTGGCCGTTTGTGCGCCGGCAGCGGATGTCCAAGCGGACAAATTTCCTATGCCGACAGCGCTTGCCAAGGCAATTGTGGATAGATAGATGGGGAATTTGCGAGTTTTCATAACCTTACCTTATCGATGTCCAATCGTTCTGCATGTTAGCGCTCGGCGATGCACTCCCGATGGAAAAGAATATCTAGCAATTGCCAAGCTGCTGAGCTGTTAAATGTATTTTGCAATTGCATTCAACGCACAATTGTGTGTCTTTTCGACTTTCTACATACCCGGTTGATTTTCCGGTCTATTTGTGCTTTGCTTGCCCCGACCTTTGTCAAAGATCGCGATGGTCCAAGCGTGGTGATGGTTCCTGGTTTGACAAACTCCTAGTTCCGAGATTCCCCACAAACTCCTTCCAATACAGATAGATGTTGGGCTTTTGCCCTTCTCCTGACGGTTCCGTTCTATCTCTCGGGAGCTTTTCCTCGCTACATGGGTTGTTGACCCCTACCTTGGTAGATGTTCTTTATCCCCCTAGTTCGATCTACATTATAAACTTCGGTGGCACACAATTGGACTTTCTTTTGTGACAAGATATGAATTGTCCTTTTGTTCTATAGTAAAGTCCCTGAAGTCCGGTTTCTATTGTAGATGCTTCCCTTGGCTTTGAATGTAGGCGATCGCAACAGTTTTTGACCAATGTAACAAAAAATTGACTACAAAATGCCACTACTAACCCCCAACTACATAACTATCCGGTAATTTCGATCGCCCAACCAATTAACTGGGTTTTACACAAGCAAGATTTTACTTAATTTTTGTTATTTTTTGTTGAATCCTATGGGGGGATTCATGGTTTATAGTGACTCAAATCCAAATAAAAATTATCTTGTTTTCTTGATTACCACAAATCAAGAATTTTGTCAACTAAATTTTGTAGCTCGTTTGTTACCTGCCAGCCACCGAACAAGGAACAAGCCGCTACAACCAATTTCCTACCAAAACAAAAGGAGCCCAATAAAAAGGATGGCTGTTTTCTTGTTCCATGAGAAACACTTGGGCGCGGCGCAAGGCTTCAGCTTTGGTAATTTGGTTTTGAGACAATTCTTGATAGAATTTGTTCATAAAACGAGCGGTGGAATCATCCTGTACCGACCAGAGGGTAGCTGCCGTACTGCGGGCACCAGAACGCACTGCCAAGCCTGCCAACCCTAAAGCCGCGTATTTATCACCAGCAGCGGTTTCGCAGGCACTCAACACCAACAAATCGATGGGGGGTATATCCGGTCGCAACCGCGATTGCAGTATAGCTTCCAGCTCCTTTGCTTGAATTTTGTCTTCCCAAGTCAAAATAAACGTTTGTTCGGGGTCGGAACTAAACTGACCGTGGGTCGCCAAATGTACGATTCTAGAGGGATTTTTCTCAATACTTTGCCGCAGTGTCTCTTTGGTAAATCCTTGGTTGAGAAGAGTACGCGCCGGCATTTGTTGGGAAAGTTCGGAAATTTCTCGTTCCACCGCTGGCAAAGATGAAAATCCCTGAGTCGATTCGCTGATCCCCGCTGCGATCGCGCGCTTATCTAACTGCTTCTGGGACTCGGCAACCAATAACTGCAACCCGGGTGTCAAACCAATTGCATATTTTTCCAACAAATACTGCTCGCCGTCATACAAAGCCGCCATGGGAATGTTGCGCAAAGCTCCATCCAAAACAAACACCAAAGTCTGAATCTCGCTGTTCTGGAGATCGTCCTCTACCGGTTGCAGCAGCCAATTGTAAATTTCGGTAGCTATCGGTTCGCGATCGGAACGAAAAGAATTCAGGCGCAACGACTGTCGCATTTGGGAAATCTTACGTTCGACTTCGGTTGCAGAAATTGGCGTAGAAAAGTGTTTCAACGGTTTTCCGGGAATAGAAACAATCACCTCCAAACTTTGGGAAAGGATAATCGGATAGATCGCAGCCGCATTGGGGTCTACGCTGTCAACTTTCTGGGGTCTTATATCCAGACAAGCTTGCCGGAAAAAATTATCCAACTCTGCCAGTTGTAAAGATTCAATCGTATCCAAAGCTTCGCTAAGATCGGCTTGGGTAGGATGGTTCTGCTCGCGTAGCAACAACTCGACCAACTGGCGATACACTGGTTCTACGCGATCGCGAAACGAAAACTGCACGTCTTGATTGGTAGCCACCAGTTCGCTACGCAAATTGTTGAGACTCCTGACAGCCTCCCGATAAGACGCGATCGCACTGGACATATCCCCCAGCTGCTTCCAAACGCGCCCCAACTGCCACTGCCACTGGTAGGCAATATCCTCAGCACGCACTTGACTAGCTAAAGCCAAAGCCTCTTCAGTTAGCGACTTGGCTTCCCCATACTGCTGGTTTTGTTCGTAAATATGGGCTAACCTACCTAAGGCATAAGATTCGGCTCTCATATCCCCCAACTGCCGCGCTTGTTGCACCGCCGTTGCCAGAATGGTGGCCGTTTCTTTGACACTAGGAATCTCTGCCAAGTTACCGTCACTACTGCGAAGGCGATCTATATATTCCGCTAGTTGAATGCGTGCGTAAACGCTCTGAGAAGAAATAGGTAGCGTAGCAATATACTGTTTGATTTCCGGCAACAACGCCACCGCAGTTTCGCTCACCCGATCCGAAGGATCCGAAGCGCGCGCCAGAAACCGCAATAAGACTTCCACACGATTTAACTGCGCTTGCAGCCATAAAGGACACGCCACGATATTTGGTTTTGGAGAACAACTTTTAGCCGCTTCTTGATATGCCGTCAAAACTTGCTGGAGTTGGCGGTTTTGCTGCTGTAATTCGTTCGCCTCTTTGGATAATTCTCGGGTCAGTTCCGCTCGCATGGTATTGCCTAAAGCCAGCCAAGAAGCTTGAATTTGAGACGAACTTCCACTTTGATGGGCAAGGGTACGTGCTTGTGCCAATACTTCTTTGGATTGTTGCAAATTTCCCGTCAGCCGTAGTGTATTCCCCAGATTAAGGAAAGCCGTGATACGCATTTTGCGATCGTCTAATTCTTGAATGGGCGATCGCACATCTTCCAAAATTTTCTGGGCACGACGGTACATTCCTATAGCTTGCAAAGCCTTGCCTTGATTGATTTGAGCCCCAACTTTTCCCACGGTATCTTCAGTTAAAGCATAGGTCTTCTCTGCTTGTTCCCAAGCATCCAAAGCCTCCTGATAATGACCGCGATTGTAGTTCACTTCACCAGCAATATTATAAATTTTCGCCAATACCTGCTGGTTGACTGGCTGTCCTTTTGCTACTTCCAAAGCCTGCGACAAAGAAGCCGATGCCGATTCCCATTCCCCCAGCTTGTGATACGCCAGTGCCAAATATCCCTGGATTTGAGCGCGTTTGCTCTTGTATGCCTCTCGATTGTCGGCGGCAATATCTTCTGGTTTGTCCAACTGCTGGGCTACCTGCTGCCACACATGTAAGGCCGCGCGATAGCGTCCCCTTTGATAGAGTTGTTGTCCCGATTCTAGAGAAATCTCAGCCTGGTTGGGATCTTGACGAACCACTGGTGGTTTCTCGGGTGATGTGGGAGCAGAGGCCACCGATGCTGAGTGTATCCCCAGGGCCACCACCAATCCCAAAAAAGCCAACAACAACCATTTACTTAAATTCTTGGCCCCAGCTAACATGTTCGTATTTACCATGACGACAATTGACAAAAGGATACCAATTTTGCTCTGGTTTTGCTGGTTCCCCCGCTTCCCAAGAGGCTACCAATTCTACCGTTCCATCCGGACGACGTTTCCATCCACGTGCCTCTCGAATTTGCGAATCGGAGGTGAATTCGGAAAGGTTGGTTGAACTGGTTGTTGATGTAGCTGGAGATGGTTGGGTGTTTCGCCAATCCATCCAAGTGGAAAATTGATTGAGGGTTTCTTGAGGATTCGGCGGTATCCCCCCATATCCGGTAACCACAAATTCGCTCCCTTCAATACGCTGGCAGGCTGTGGCCACAATTTGCGTTTGTTGGTTTAAATCATTTTCCACCTGTAGCAACCCAGTCTCTGGATTCACCTCGGGAGAATTCACAGCCACCTGGCCATCAATACCAAACTGCGAACTGGCAGTAATCTCACTGTTGGTAGATAAAAACAATCCAGAAGTGGTAATTTGAATATTACCACCATCTCCGGCGATCGCGTTGGCGGTAATATCGCTATTTTCCAAACTAGCCAGGTTATCGGTGGCAATGGTAATGTTGCCTCCCGGCTGCGAACCGGTAGAATTGGTGGAAATTTGACTGTTGCCCTGCAACACCAACTTGTCTGTTTGCAAATTGATATTGCCCAAACCTGCCATACTGTCAGCACGCAAACGTCCTCCTCGATCCAGGCGTATCTGGTCAGCTTCGATGGCCATCGACCCAGCATCGCCAGTCCTCGTACTGCTAACGCTTATTTCACCTTCCGATTGCACTTCGATCTCCCCAGCATTCACTTGCAGCTGACCGGCATTACCGCTTCCTTCGGTAGATGTAGCTATCCCACTGGGAAATCGGCTTTGGGTATTGTCCCGAAAAAAGTCTACATCAGTTTCTGGTACTTCCTGTGCTGGCACCGAACCGGAAATTTTTAACTCATTGTTCGCATTGACCAGTACGTTGCCCCCATTTCCGCTTTCAAAGGCAGCGGAACTGACTTGTCCGCCATTTTGCAAGACCAAACGTGAGGTTTCCAATTGCACGCGGCCTCCATTGGCATTACCAACTGTACTGGTGGTAATGGCTGCAGGAATGCCTTGTTCGCTCGTACTGACCACCCGAATTTCTGAATTCGCTCGAACGGTAACGTTGCCACCTTGACTAGTGGGATTTGGGCTGCTGGTGGCTGTAGACAGGCGACCGCCATTCGCCAAGACCAAGCGGTCGGTTTCTATGGTAACGTTGCCTCCTTGACCGGTGGAACTGGATTCCACACTGGCGGCAATGACACTCTCCAAGTTCCCATCCGCCCCGCGTATTTCCACGGCGTCTGCAGCCCGAATTTCAATGGCACCGGCATTACCAGCTCCTTCGGTAAAGGCCAAAATCTGGGTACCGCCGATTACGTTTAAGGTTTCGGTGTTAATAACGATGTTGCCGCCGTCGCCAGTAGCATCGCTAAAGCTAGAACCCGACCAAACGGAACGACCCCTGGTTTCCACTTCCCTAGCGTCTACTTTCAAGGTGCCAGCATCGCCACTGCCAAAGGTGTCAGTGCCAATAATGGCTCTATCTGCTACGACAAAGCGTTTGGTTGCTACCTGCAAGCGACCCCCACTGCCGCTGGCTTCCGGGGCAACGGCAGCAAATACGCTACTAGCGAAGCCTTCCGAACTTTCACCAATGATTTCTACCGATTCCTGTGCTTCTAGATATATGCCCCGACCATTACCATTGCCTAGGGTATCGGCGAGAATCGAAGAACCGTTTCGCAACAAGATTTGCGATCCCTGGAGATGGACAAAACCACCGCCGTTGCCGCTGGCTTCCAGGGAAGCGGTTTCTTCCAGGCGAATGTTTTTCCAGGTGGTAATATTTTGGGCTCGAATATCCCAACCTGACTGATTTTCACGCAGGCGAACGTTGCCTCGACCGATGCTGGCGAGTTCGATTTCCCCTCCTTTGGCGGTGAGATTGCCGCCAGAAAGTAAAATGTTGCCGCCGATCAGGGTTAGCGTTTCTCCTGGAGGAACGGCAAATCCTTCCGGTCGTTCTTCCCGTACAGTGGCTAGATTTTCATTAAAAAATAAGTTATTGCCGGGGCCAAAAACTTGAATGTCACCAGCGTTGGTTCCTACTTGCAAGCCTATGGGAACGGATACGGTGAGTAAGGGAGATGGGGATGGATGGGTGGCGCTAAATTGGCTGCCGTCGGCAAATTCTACGGTATGGGCGGTACTGCCTAAGAAGGAACCACCAATGTCTAGTTTGGCGTCGCTACCGATGGTCAAACCGTTGGGATTGATGAAAATGAGGTTGGCGCTGCCTTGGGCTCGAAGCGTGCCTTCCAGAACGGAGGCTTGGTTTCCGGTTACTCGGGTAATTATATTTTGAATGGTATTGCTATTTTGAAAGGTAGCTATGGTGTCGGGGGGAATGGAAAATTTGCGGAAACTGTGGAAAAGATTATTTCCGGCTTGGGTTCCACCTTCAATGTCTGTGCGATTTTGGCGATGAATAACTTGGGAGTTGTTTTCCAGGGTGCCATCGGGAACGATTTGGGCGATTTTTGGGGAAGTATAGGATGATTGACGTTGTTTTCGATGGGAAATTGAGTCTTGTGATAGCTGATGGGCAACAGTTTTTGTTTGGTATAAAGGAGCGATCGCTAGGGCAATCGCGGAAGTAGCGAGCAATGCTTGGATGTGATGCATAGGAAGTAGAAAGAATAAAAACCAAAATATGATTTCCCTGAATAGCAGGATTGGCTATAAAGAGGTGCTCGTAGAGCCGCTTACATAATAGTATCTCTATAGCCGCAATCGCATTTGTCGATCGAGGGAAAATACTAGATATACTTTGGTTTCCTAGAAGCTGTTCTGGAAATTTTGGAAAACTATTGCAAATTTTTCCTATCAAATGGTACAGTAAAAACACTAAATCTTGCTTTCCATCAAAACAAAAAACCAACTGCAACGGAACAATATGGCACTTTATACCGCTGCATCGTTAAAATCGGAACTTCACCAACGTGGATGTCGGATGACGCCGCAACGAGAGAAAATTCTGCATATTTTTCAAACGCTACCCCAAGGAAGGCATCTCAGTGCGGAAGAACTATATCAGATTCTCTGCGATCGCGACGAACCAGTCAGCCTCTCCACCGTCTACCGCAACATTAGCCTGATGGCGCGGTTGGGCATTTTGCGGGAACTAGAACTGGCTGAAGGTCACAAACATTACGAACTCAACCGACCCCATCCCGAACACCACCACCACCTGGTTTGTGTTTTGTGCCACCGCACTCTAGAATTCAAAAACGATTCGGTGTTAGAAACGGGACAAAAGCAAGCCCAATCCTCTCAGTACGAGTTGTTGGACTGTCAGATGACCATCCATGCAGTTTGCGATGAGGCGGTAGAAGCTGGATGGCCAAGTTTGCCGGAAGGTTGGCAATGTCCAAAACGAGACCAATAGTTGAAATCAAATTGCAAATATTGGCCTCTTTTGACAGCAAACGATGGCTAAAATTTGCAATAACCATCGGCGACTCCCGATCGCTAGGGCAAAATTTGCTGAATGACACTTTCTTCAATTTCCTCGTCAATGGCCATCAACACTTCCCGCAAGCGATTGCGAACGCTATTGCGCAATGCTTGTAGAATTTGGGCTGCCGACTGGTATTCTGGTTTTAGCGTTCCCATCCATTTCCAAGGAGGTCCGGCGCGATCGACAATTTCCAAACATTCTGCGGAAAGAAAAGCTAGCAGGCAATTTAATACTTTCTCTTGGGGAATCTGGTAATCCAAATTCGCCTCAATCTTTTCTGCAGCTTCTTCAATGACTTCCCCTTCAATGGGATAGTTGGCCAAGGCATCGGCAACCATCGCAATTTCCTCTGGCGTTTCTAATTTAAATTTCTTGTAGCCGCTGAGAAGAATCTGCCGGTACCTTTCTTCGGAATGAACGTTTTCCGGAACATCGTTGGTACCGCTGCGTAAAATCAGCTTGGCAGGATGGTTTTTGTCTACATCAAACTCCGTATCGTTACAAATATGTTTTAGAAAAGACGTAAATCGCTTGTCGTTAACGGATTCGGCATATTGTGCGTAAATATCTTCAAAATTTTCGATATTCTCTACCAGGAAATTACGAACTTGTGGCAGAACGATACCGCCTCGAATCATGCGAATATCTTGCTTGAGATGGGGTAAAACTTGCTTAGTGGTGGAAATTAGATCGATTTCGGGAAGCTTTGACTTGGGATTATTAGGGTCTCCTTCCTCATTCTTATTATTGTTATTGTGGTTGTTCGAGTCGTTCGGCGATTGTTCCTCCGGGTCTCGCAAGCGGACAAAAGCGTCGCATACGGATTCCAACACCCGATTGGTTTGCGCCTCGTAAGCACAACCGATGACTATTTTCCCGTGTTCGTGCAGTTTTTTAGCTAGGGAAGCAAAAGCACCATCCCCAGAAACAATAATAAAGACTTCGATGCTGGGTCTGGTGTGTACCACTTCCATCACATCGATAACCAATTGGATATCCGCAGCGTTTTTGTGAGGACCGTGGCCGAAGCCAAATAGTTGGATGGGGTCGATGCCCAATTCCACAATTTCCCGACGCATTCCTCGCAGGCGACTGTCGGACCAGTTGGCATACGCCCGTTGAATGGCCATCCGCCCTACTTGGCCCGTGTCTTTAACCATGCCGATAATTTCTCGTAAAGATAAGTCGGCAATGAGTTTTTCGCTAAATTTGTATCCCCTGGTGAGGTTTTCGATATCGTAAAAAATGGCCGCGTTGTAATTTTTGGCTGGTTGGGGGGCATTGGTTGATGCGGGAGAGTCCGTATCGATGCTTTGCTGGAGATGGCGAACTTGTTGGGAAAGCTGTTCTACTTGTTGTAGGAGTTGTTGTTCGCGATTTTGTTGGTCTTGGCGTTTTTTAAGTTGCTTTTTCGCCGACATGAGAGCGGATTGCAACCGATGCCAAGATTGGGGAAATTGGTCTTTGGTGAGAACTTGCAATGCCATTTCATAGCCAGCGATCGCAATTTGCAGGGTAGAAACTTCGTCGTCGCTGGGAAACTGCTGCATGAAATCGCTAAATTCCCCCAACAGTTTGGCAATCGCCTTAGCGCGATCGCTGGAACTGCGGCTAAACTGCCGCTGCGCCCAACTGCGTAGATGTTGGGCAAATTCTAAATTCAGTTTATCTTGATTGGCTTGTAAAAAAGAATACAGAACACCGGCATCGCCGCGAGAATCGGAAGTAGTTTGTAGTAATTGTACGAGCAGAGTTTGATACTCAGGGGATTGCATCGCTTCCGAAGCCATTCTTAATTTCCTTCCCACGCAGCGCCTTCACAGGTAAAGACCTGCGCCCCTACTGCTGGTCCCAATTGAACGATTGATGTGGTAGAGCATCCAATATTGATTGTAACCGTTTCGCCGCGCCAGTAGCTGCCAAATTTGACGTTCCATCCAACCATCAGCTTCGGTGCCCGAACAAACCAAAGGAAACCGTGATTATAATGAAAGATACCAATAGAAACAATGGCTCGAAACGGAACTGAACCTATTCTCAACGTTAAATCATGACCGTCACTTCCTCCGTTCAATTTCAAGATACCTTTGATGTCGTCGTTGTCGGTGGCGGACATTCCGGTTGCGAAGCCGCCCTAGCCGCCGCGCGTTTGGGTTGTCGGACGCTGATGCTAACCCTCAACCTAGACAAAATCGCCTGGCAACCCTGCAATCCTGCTGTTGGTGCGCCAGCCAAAACCCAATTGGTCCACGAAGTCGATGCCCTCGGCGGCGAAATCGGTAAGATGGGCGATCGCACTTACTTGCAAAAACGCATGCTCAACCAATCCCGCGGACCCGCCGTTTGGGCCTTGCGCGCGCAAACCGACAAGCGGGAATACAGCAAGGTCATGCGGCAAGTTCTGGAAAATCAAGAAAACCTGACCCTGCGCGAAGGCATGGTCACCGATTTGGTCCTAGACAACAACGACGAAGTCATTGGCATCGAAACGTACTTTGGCGTTGCTTTTGGCTGCCAAGCTATTATCCTCACCACCGGCACTTTCCTAGGTGGTCGGATTTGGGTCGGAGATAAATCCATGCCGGCAGGTCGCGCTGGCGAATTTCCCGCCATCGGACTCACCGATACCCTCAACCGCCTCAACTTTGAAGTGGGTCGCCTGAAAACCGGAACCCCGGCGCGCATCGACAAGCGTTCGGTAAATTACAGCAAAATGCAGGTCCAGCCGCCAGACGAACAAGTACGCTGGTTTAGCTTCGATCCGGAAGTCCACGTGGAACGGCAACAAACCAACTGCTATTTAACCCATACGACACCTGAAACTCACCAGTTTATCCGCGATCGCTTGCACTTAACCCCCATTTACGGTGGCTGGGTCGATGCGAAAGGTCCGCGCAACTGTCCCAGCATCGAGGACAAAATCGTACGCTTTGCCCAGAAAAATAGCCACCAAATCTTTATTGAACCGGAAGGATGGGATACACCGGAACTTTATATTCAAGGATTTTCCACCGGTTTACCAGAAAACGCCCAATTGCAGGCTTTGCAAACCGTTCCCGGTCTGGAGAATTGCACCATGCTGCGTCCGGCGTACGCAGTGGAATACGACTATCTGCCAGCAACGCAATGCTATCCCACGCTGATGACCAAGAAAATCCCTGGGTTGTTCTGTGCCGGACAAATTAACGGAACCACCGGCTACGAAGAAGCAGCAGCCCAAGGGTTGGTGGCTGGCATCAATGCCGCCAGGATGGCACGCGGCGAAGAAATGATGGTTTTTCCTAGAGAACAAAGCTACATTGGTACGTTAATTGACGATTTGTGTACCAAAGAACTCCACGAACCCTATCGGATGTATACCAGCCGGTCGGAATATCGTTTGGTGTTGCGCGGTGATAATGCCGACCGCCGGTTAACGCCTTTGGGTCGCGAAATTGGCTTAATTGACGATCGCCGCTGGCAACTTTTCCAGGAAAAACAAGCACGGATCGAAGCGGAAAAAGAACGCTTGTACAATACCCGCATTAAAGAACACGACCCAGTGGGGAAAGCAATCGTGGCCGATACCCAACAAAAAATTAAAGGATCGGCTACCCTAGCTGAGTTGCTGCGCCGTCCTGGATTTCACTACGATCGCTTGCAAAAATACGGTCTAGAAAATCCCAAGTTAAACTTGGTGGAAAGCGAAGGGGCGGAAATCGATATCAAATATTCCGGATATTTGGCCCGCCAGCAACAACAAATCGATCGCTTGGCGAAAAACCAACAGCGTCGGTTACCTCCGGATTTGGACTACTATGCCATTGAAAGCATTTCCTATCAAGCGAGGGAAAAATTGTCCCAAGTACGTCCGCTGACCATCGGACAAGCTTCTCGCATTGGTGGTGTCAATCCCGCCGATATTAATGCTTTGTTGATTTATCTGGAAACGAAAAACCGGCAAAAAACAACAGCCGCCTCTTGTTCTTAGTTTTTAGCTAGTTGTTCGGTTGGTTCGTCGTCCCTTTTCCTAAATTCCAGGGGACGGCGACAGTTAATACCATCAAATGCTATTTTGTGGGAACCTGATTGGCAAGCCAAAAAAACGATTTCCGTTGCTGAAATCGACGAATTCTCAGGTAAACTACAAGGGTAGCATTGCCATCATTTTTTTCGTATAGAATTTGGTTGGCTGCGGTTGAGGCAAACAGCTATGTCACAAGCAAGCAATTCCCAATTTTCCGATTCCCATCGCTTTGATTCTTCCCCATCGCAAACCAGCGAAGAGCAAAGCGAACATCCTACAGAAAATCCATTGCAAGTGGAAGCCTATGCCGATCGGCTGATGGATGATGTATTCGCCGATGTGGAACGTGTGGCTTCTGGCGGCAGCCGTTTGCCGGCGGAAACTGCCCAGCCATCTTCCATGCAGCTAAAATCGGTGCAAGTTCCTTCGATTGTCCTTTCTCCGCAATGGGAAGCCCCGCCACCAGCCCAGCCAGAAGCGACAGAAACTACCAGTAGCGATCGCTCTCGCCATGCCTGGCAAATTTTTGACCGGATTTTGCTAGCTTCCGCCGGTACGGCTTTGGTCTTGATGTTGGGCTTGTGGTTGGGGGCGCGCCAGCAAGTACGCCAACTCGTAGGCATGGCCCCCAAACCTTCCCCAGAAAATCCCCAAGAAAATGCCAACGCCCCAGCCCCTGCGGGACCGGAATCGGCAACCAGCAAAGAAGAATTTCAAGAATACTTGCGTCGTTCTTTGGCAGCGATCGAACAAAACCAAGAACAACAGCAGCAGCGCCAAGCTTCGCAACGGCCTGCCATCGATCCGCAGACCATCTCGCAAGTGACCCAAAATCCAGAATTGGCTGAGGCCCTCAACCGCCTTGCCAATGCTATCGAACGTTCCAACCTGCAAGCTTCCATGCCCTCTGGGGGGCTGTCTCCCATGTCCCAATCTCTGCCGCCGGTAGCCCAGCAACCAGCGATACCACTATCGCCGCCACCAGCGCCCACACCAGCGGCATCGCCTTCTCCCACGCCTGTGGCTAGCCAACCGAGTCCGCAGACAGCTTCACCATCGCCATCGCCAACGCCAAGCAC
>CAYZHY010000024.1:14403-40619 GCA_964477525.1 uncultured Geitlerinema sp.
CAAACTACCCCCCAAAATACGCAACCAAGCACACCAAAACCAGCGCCTAGTCCTTCACCAGCGCCGACAACAGCTGCCTCACCAACGACCACCCAGAACCGTAGCGATGGCAACTATATTTTGGTGGGCATTATGGAACTTGGCGATCGCTCGGCTGGTTTGTTTGAAATTAACGGCGTGGCCCGTCGCATCCGCGTGGGTCAAACCATTGGTTCCAGCGGTTGGACGTTGGAGGAGGTAAAAGACGGCGAAGCAGTCATTCGTCGCAACGGTGAGGTGCGATCGATTTATGTGGGAGAGCAGTTCTAGCTACCAACACCGACGAGGCTCTTTCCCTATTGTTACAATAAAATAGAAAACGGCAACCGAGGAGTATTCACCGTGGGTTTATTTGAAGACGTTAGCAAATTCTTAGAAGAAAGACTGGATGAATTTCTTCGCAACCATCCCCATCTAGAGCTACAAGCTTTAGAGGAGCAATTGCGAGAGCAAGAAGATGACACTTTAAAATTAATATTAAATTTACAGAAGCAAGAAAAACAAAAACAAAACGATATTTTGTCCACGGCTCAGGAAATTCAACGCTGGCACCAACGCATCGAACGTGCGGAAGCAGCCGGACGGCAAGATTTAGCCCAATCGGCTCGGGAACGAGAGGCTACTCTTTTGCGTAAGGGCAACCAGCTTTGGGGGCAAATGCAAGGTATCAACCAACGCATTGAAAAAGCCAAAGAGTTATATTACCAATTGCAAAATCGCCGTAAAGAAGTATCGGCCAGAGCCAAAGCGGCTGCGGCAGAAGCTCGGACGAAAGAAAACCAGCAAAATTGGGACGACAAGGCTTGGTTCAGCGATTATCAAAAATCTCAGGAAAGCACGACATCCAACTTTGACGATCCTTTAGAACAAAGCTTCCAACGCTGGGAAACCGACCAAGAACTCGAAGAAATGAAACGCAACGTTAATAAGTAAAAAATCATAAAAATATATATAACTCAATCGCGGGGTTCATGGATATTGTCGAAATTCTCAAACAGGATTACCAGCGTTTTCCCGCCGACCAAACCTATAGCGTTTACGATGCGGATGTTTATTTTGCCGACCCGCTGAACCAATTTCGCGGTGTCGATCGCTTTCGCAATAATATTAATTTTATTGCTACTTGGTTTCGCGATGTCCGCATGGATTTGCATGAAATTCGTCGCGATGGCAACGTTATTATAACTCGCTGGACATTAAATTGGACCGCTCCGGTGCCGTGGCGACCCAGAATTCGCATTCCCGGTTGGAGCGAACTAACCCTCAACGAGCGCGATCGTATTATTTCCCATATCGACTACTGGAACTGTTCGCGCTGGGAAGTGTTGCGCCAGCATTTATCGCTTTTTGGTTAAAAAACCAAGAAACACGCTACATTGGAAAAAATAAACAATTGTAAAGAATTGGGGAGAAAGCATTATGCGTTTGCTGCTGATGACAGGAAAAGGCGGCGTGGGCAAAACCTCCATGGCAGCCGCCACCGGTTTGCGCTGTGCGGAATTGGGCTATAAAACCCTGGTTCTCAGTACCGACCCCGCGCATTCGTTAGCTGACAGCTTCGACATGGAATTGGAACACAAACCCAAGCAGGTCTGCGAAAACCTTTGGGGTGCGGAACTGGATGTGTTGCTAGAACTAGAAGATAACTGGGGATCGGTCAAACGCTACATTACCGAAGTTTTGCAAGCAAGGGGGTTGGAAGGCGTTCAAGCGGAAGAGCTAGCCATTCTCCCCGGCATGGACGAAATTTTCGGTTTGGTACGGGTGTTCCGCCACCATGAAGATAGCAATTTCGACGTACTCATTGTAGACTCTGCCCCCACCGGCACCGCCCTTAGATTGCTCAGTTTGCCGGAAGTGGGGGGATGGTACATGCGGCGTTTCTACAAACCCCTGCAAAAAGTATCTGCTTCCCTCAGACCCCTGGTAGAACCCCTGTTCAAACCCATTGCTGGTTTTTCCCTGCCTGACGAAGAAGTCATGGATGCTCCTTACGAGTTTTACCAGCAAATCGAAGCATTGGGCAAAATTCTCACCGACAATACCATCACCTCCGTGCGTTTAGTGACCAATCCCGAACGGATGGTCATTAAAGAATCCTTACGCGCTCATGCTTATCTCAGTTTGTACAACGTGGCGACGGATTTGGTTATTGCCAATCGCATTATTCCCGACGAAGTTACCGACCCGTTTTTCCAACCCTGGAAAGAACACCAACAACAACACAAGCAAGAAATTCACCAAAACTTCCAACCTTTACCGGTAAAAGAAGTTCCCCTGTATTCTCAAGAAATGTGCGGTTTGGATACTCTGAGAAAGCTCAAGGAGATTCTGTACGGCGAGGAAGACCCCACTCAGGTTTACTACAAGGAAAGCACGTTCCAAGTAATTCAGGACGGGCAAGAATACAAGCTGCAACTGTATCTACCGGGAATTCCGAAAGAGAAAATCCAATTGAATAAAAATGGCGACGAACTCAACATTCGCATTGGCAATCACCGCCGCAATATGGTCTTGCCACAAGCTTTGGCCACTTTAGAACCGGTCGGGGCTAAAATGGAAGGAGATAATTTGATTATCCGCTTTGCTGCAAGTGTCGGCGCTGCGTAGTTGGCAAGCAGTTTTGATGTTGGGGAGGCGATCTCCCCTTTTGTTGTTGTTGGTAATTGAGCCTTGTTTCTAGGTATGGTTTTAGGTATGGTTTGTTGAGATCCTTGGGAGGTGAGGGGGGTCTCTCCCTAGGTGAATTTTCAATTAAAACTTACGATCTAGGATGGATCGAGATCGGGCTCGTTGGGAAAACGGACGGTAGGAATGAAAAAGGTTCTGTTTATATTGGGAGAACTCAACGACGACGATATCGACTGGATGATTACCACAGGACATCGCGAGGAACTTCCAGTCGGTACGGATTTGATTAAAGAAGGTAAAGCCATCGATGCTTTGTATATTTTGCTCGATGGCGTTCTATCGGTTTCGGTTTCGGTTTTGGGAGGCAAAGAAATTGCCAGACTATCTAGCGGGGAAGTGGTAGGAGAAATGTCTTTTATTGATTCCAGTCCTCCCTCCGCGACAGTGAAGGCAGTTACCCAGGTGTTGGTCTTGTCTTTGCCGCGTCGCCAACTGAGCGATAAGTTGGAACGAGATGTGGGGTTTGCCTATCGCTTCCACCGCGCGATCGCCGTTTTGCTATCGCAGCGTTTGCGGGGTACGGTCTCTTTATTAGGATACGGAGAAAATCTGCAAATAGCTACCAATGGTAGTTATCAAATTCGCGACCCCATTCTTTCCAACAATATGGACATTGCCAGCGCTCGTTTCGATTGGATGTTGCGACGGCTAAGAGAAGGATAAATTCTACCTTAGCTGGCTTCTGGCAGCCACAACAAGAACGTTGTACCAGGATTTTGGGGATGGCTTTGTAGGTCTCGGTCTAAGGCAGGACTGAAAACTTGAATGTTGCCGTTCATGCGTTCTACCAATTCTTTGGCAATGGCCAATCCCAGACCCGTACCGGGAATGTCGGTTTGCGCTTGGATGCCGCGATAGTGACGCTCAAAAATTCGTTCTAGGTCTTGTTCGGGAATTCCCGGACCGGTATCGCTGATTTCTATTGGTTGCAGGGATTGATTCTTAGGCGCGGGACGATGGCCGGCTTCTACGGTGACCTCACCGCCGGCTGGGGTGTATTTGACGGCATTATCCAGCAAATTGGTGAGGACTTCTCGCAAGGCGGTTACGTCTGCTTGAATCGGCGGTAAATTGTCGGGAATCTTGTGGTGTAGCTGCAAATCTTTGGCTTCGGCCATGGCTTTGGCAGACGCGATCGCGGGTTCTAAAATTTCGGGGATGTTATGAGCTTCTTTGAGTAGTTGGGAAGCTGGGGGAAGTTGTGCTAAAGAGGTATAGCTGCGATCGCCAGAACCAGTTTCATTGACGGAAGTGGCTTCTTGAAGGGAATGGGGATGTGGTGCTGGCGTTGGTTCGACGGGAATTTCTACCGGTTCGGATTTGGCAGTTTGCTTGAGTATTTGTACGAGTTCTTGCATGCGATCGCTTTCTCGTAAAATATTATTGGCCAAATCTCGGTTTTTATCTTCTTGGGAGAGCCGTTTTAATAAAAGTTTGCCAAAGGTTTGCAACGCTGTTAGGGGATTGCGTAGTTGGTGCAATAGGTCATCTAGGTGTTCCGACCACTCTTTTTGTTGCTGTTGCTGCTCGCTAACTTGATGCTGCCACCACTGCGATCGCCGGTCTACAATTCTCGCCAGCGCTAGAGTATGACCGATTCGAGCAATTTGTCCTTGTTCTTCCTGATTCCAAGGGCGATCGGTGCGCATGGTCACCAAAAACCCCATCACAATGCCCTCATGAATTAAAGGGGAAATGCTCCGGTGTTGTTGCTGCCAGTTGTGGGGCAAGTTAGCTTCCGAAATGCCCACAGGTAACGTCATATCTCGGTCTTGGGAACCACCAGCTAGCAACTTTGGCGTAGAAGGTTGTTGCTGCAAATCTTCAAGAAAAATGGTAAACGCTTGTTTTTGCTCCCCATTGGCTTCTGTTTCCGGATAGACAACAACAGGAACCAAATGAAGTTGGGAATCTGCTTCCAATTCCGATACAGATGGTTTTTCTGGGGTGAGGTAAACCATACTTAAAGAAGCGCCCAAGGACTGGGTCAGCAAAGCAGTTTGTTCCCGACATAGAGTGACAAATTCTTCGGAAGTTGCAGAGGTGAGCATGAGTATCTATCTTTCCAGGCGACCTACGGGATATCAAGCAAACTCAAAAGAGCAAAAGCTAAAGACAAACGCCCATTGTTGCTGCTAGCTGGTAGTCGTGGCATGGGTTGCCGTTACAAACGTTACAAAATTCAGCCAATCGCATTTTTTGGCCAA
Organism: uncultured Geitlerinema sp.; assembly: GCA_964477525.1. Classification (GTDB taxonomy): domain Bacteria; phylum Cyanobacteriota; class Cyanobacteriia; order Cyanobacteriales; family PCC-9228; genus PCC-9228. The sequence continues at coordinate 19,341 of CAYZHY010000024.1, forward strand.
TCGCCATCGGGACCACCCCCTAGCACCAGCAATCGCTTTTCTGCTCCTATTATGGGTTGTATGGGAATCTTTTTCTATTCTACCCCGAAGCCTTGCCTCTATGGGAAAGCGCCCAAGCGATCGCGCGTTATGACTTCCTACTAAGGAAGTTTTGCCAGGAAACATTGTTTTTTTGAGTGCTGGTTGGCAAATTTTTACCTTAATAGCGACAAGGCAACAAGAAGAGAAAAGAAGAGAAAAACAGTATCCATAGCTTTTTGTTGGTTGGTATCAAAATTCAAAAGCAGCTCTGTATGCCAAATTTGTCACCGATCCCCCCTACAGTTATCCCTATCTGTTTGTCGCGCTTTATTAATTGTTGAGATTTTTTCATTTTGTATCGAAGCTTTAATAATGCTTGAATTTTTCGGCAGTAGCGGATATAATTTTATCGGTTTTTGTATCAAACAATACAACGATCGGCAAAAAAAAGGAGGGGTTAGCTTGGCTAGAAGACGCAAGCGGAAAAGCCGTCGTCGTCTGGAAGGACGGAAAATTCTAGAACATGTACCTCAATATAGCATCGAAAGTGGTGAAGAAAAGCCAGTCACCGCAGCCAGGAAATTTATTCAATCGGAAGGGATTGTACCACCGGCGCTGTTGTTGGTGAAAAGAAACGAACATACCACCGATCGCTATTTTTGGGCAGAAAAAGGATTGTTCGGCGCTCAGTACGTAGAAGAAAATCATTTTCTCTTCCCAAGTTTGCGGGCTATGTTGGAAGAGCAAGTGGAACCATCCAATTCTGTAGCGATTTCTGGTCGCTAGCAAAACAACTGGCAGCAAACCCGGTAAGGTTTGAATACAGCAGAGCAATTGCATCTGCCGAACAGGCCGGCTATGGAAACCCAAAGATGGGAACCCATTGGCGTTTGGCCAGCAAACCGATAGCGCTCGAAATTGAGACTTGCCTGCACAGGTTTAGCTGTCGCTAAGTTTGTGGCTGTTCGGACAGCAGCCGTAGCGATCGCTGATGAAATGACGATCGTGCCTACACCAGCATCTCAGCATGCCTAATGCTACAGGAGAGCTTTCTTTATGCAATCACAACGCATTCAGCCAGCACCCGGTCAAGAATCTGTCTGGGACTATCCCCGTCCACCACGGGTAGAACCTACCAGCCAACATGTTCGCGTCGTTTTTAATGGTGTCACCATTGCCGATACCCATCGCGCTCAAAGGGTTTTAGAAACCAGCCATCCACCCACTTACTATATCCCCTTAGAAGATGTAAAAACTGAATATCTATTTCCTGCATCTCGCACGAGTTTTTGCGAATGGAAAGGTAAGGCTAAGTATTATACCATTAAAGTAGGCGATAAAGAAGCTGCTAACGCGGCTTGGCAATATCCCCAAGCCAACGAACGACATGCATCAATCCGCGATTGTATTGCTGTTTATCCCAGTCAAATGGATGCCTGCTATGTAGGTGACGAACGCGTACAACCTCAAGCAGGCGATTTTTACGGCGGTTGGATTACCAGCGATATCGTGGGACCGTTCAAAGGGGGTCCCGGTACCTACCGATGGTAGTTGTTAAAGGGAAAACACGCCGGCACAGCTAGCCAAACATAAAGCCGCTACGCTGCCTGCCACATCAATGTTCCCAGCCAACAAGCGATCGCGTAATTGGGAGGTAGGTACCATGACAATTTCAATGTCTTCGGTGCTATCCAAGGCGCGATCGCTTCCCAGGTAAGCTCCCTTGGCCAAAAACACATAAATACTATTGGTATCGTTGACCGGATTGTCGTGGAGAACGGCTAGTTGCTGCCATTGGCTGGCCAAATACCCCGTTTCCTCTTGCAATTCCCTTTGAGCGGCATTTTGGGCAGATTCTTGTTTGGGATGGAAGCGACCGGCAGGCAATTCCAATAAAATTTTTCCCACGCCGTGGCGGTATTGGCGAACAAATACCACCTCGCCATGAGAGGTAATCGGAATCGCTAAGGCAATATCCGGCTTGACGCGGACAAAAAAATCGGGAATCACTTGGCCGTTGGGTAGTTTGACCTCATCTTGGCGGATGCGACACCAAGGGTTGTCGAGAACGTAGCGCGATCGCAATATTTCCCATTTATCGATCGGAGTCAAGACTGTTTGTTTCCTCCTGTGGCTGCAACGAAAACGTCAGCGGCGATGTCGCCACTCGATCTAAGTTTACCGAACGCAGCAATTCTTGCCATTGGTAGTCTACCGAATCGGAGGAAATTTCCCCAGAATCTGACGATACGTCCCCACACGTAGAGTCGCGGTTGTTTTCCGAGTGCAAGCGTAGTTCTGCTAGTAAATCCAGGGCATCATACCAAATTCCCGTTTGGGCGTAGAGCTTCGCCTTTTCCAATCCCGAAGCGTTTTGAAGTTGGGATTGGAATTTTTCTGTCGGTTCTACCCGCCGAATCCCACCATAATCGGAAATATCCAGCGAGCGATCGCTGATATCTCCCGACATGACCAACGTTGCTTCCCAATAGTAAGTTTTTCCAATTTCCAAATCCGGCGCTTGCGAACTATCCAGATCCACGCGCACCACCCCAGGTTCTCCTGTGGTTTCGATCGTGGTTTGGTACAACACTTGCTGCTTTTGTTGGTCAAGCAGCGCCAGTTCCACCGGTACTTGGCACCGGGTAGGAACGTATATATAAAAACTCGGCAAAGCTTGCAACGTCAAACCAAAATTATTCGATGGCAACAAAAGCGTAAATTCCCCAGAAGTGGGGCAGCCACCGCGAGTTCCCGCTCCTTCCAGTCTTCCAGGTGTTCCTTCTGTCTCCGATTCAAACAACTTCGGATCGGTTTCTTGCAGCCTACCAGAAGGCGCTTGCGAAGGTGGGGTAAATTCCAAAGCAGCAACAGAAGTTCCCCAAAAGCTAAAAACCAACAGCGAAGCCAAGCTCAGACGACGTAAGTGCTTGTACGAATTAGCTTTTTTTTGAACGAGCGTCTGTATACTTGTCATAACCACTAGATTTTCTCCTTACCAGCATTGAAGGCCAATCTTTTCAATTCACACATTTACCGTACATTTCCGTGCAATTCCGGCCATTGCTAATTTCATAGATATTAAACGTAACCTAATTTCGATCTAGTTAGCAAAGGAAGGAGAATATGCTAGAAAAGTTTCCCATCCTTGCAAAACTTAACAAAGTCCTTTTAAAAAATATCAATATTTAACTGTTGCTGGCTTGCTTGTTCCCCATCGGTGTTGTTGGCGGTTTTTGAGGATTGCTTGCGATTCATTTCGCCACCTTTGCGCAATCCCACAGCTAGCTTGCTGTGTTTTTCAATTTGCCCCATTACCTGGCGCGCGCGTTCGATAACCGGTGCTGGCAATCCTGCCAACCGACCCGCTTCAATGCCGTAGGAACGGTCAGCGCCTCCTGGCTGTACTTGATGCAAGAAAACAATGCGATCGCGCAATTCCTTCACCGTCACCTGATAGTTGGCCACATTGGGTAAAATCGAAGCCAATTCATTGAGTTCGTGGTAGTGGGTTGCAAAAATCGTACGCGCGGCGATTTCCACTGCTAAATGCTCTGCCACAGCCCAAGCAATAGACAAACCGTCAAAAGTTGCCGTTCCCCGACCGATCTCATCCAATAGCACCAAAGAGTTTTGCGTCGCGTGGTTGAGAATATTGGCCGTCTCATTCATCTCCACCATAAACGTGGATTGACCCGTAGCCAAGTCATCAACCGCTCCTACCCTGGTAAAAATGCGATCGCAAATTCCCAAGACCGCCTTATCTGCGGGCACGAAACTACCCGTTTGTGCCATCAACTGAATCAAACCAATCTGACGTAAATAACAGCTTTTGCCACTAGCATTGGGACCGGTCAGCACAATCAAATCCGGTCGCGGATCGTCGCCCGTATCTGAATCGCCGCCTTCTTGGGTTCCCAACCGTACGGAATTGGGTACGAAAAACCCATCAGGTATGGAATGTTCCACCACCGGATGCCGCCCCGCCAAAATCGAAATTTCGCGACTCCGAACCATTTGCGGGCGACAGTAGCCTCGTTCTCCAGCAATTTCCGCCAAACCGCACAGCACATCCAAAGCCGCCACCGCCTTAGCCACCTGGCGAATCATATCGCCGCGATCGCCCACCGTAGCCCGTAGCTGGGTAAAAATCTCGTACTCCAGGCGGTTGAGGTCATCTTGCGCCGTCAAAATCCGCGCCTCGCGCTCCTTCAAATCCGGCGTAATGTAGCGTTCCTCATTGGTTAGGGTTTGCTTGCGAATGTAATCTTCCGGTGCCTGGTCGGCTTTGGAACGGGGCAAACTAATATAATAGCCAAACGTCTTGTTAAACCCAACTTTCAAATTGGCAATCCCCGTCCTTTCCCGTTCGCTCGCTTCCAAATTAGCAATCCACTGGCGATCGGCTTCCACCTGGTTGCGATAGTCATCCAAGTCAGCATTCACCCCATCGCGAATCAATCCCCCCTCTTTAACGTGAATGGGAGGATGTTCCACTAAATGCTGGCGTATGGTTTCTCCTAACTGTTCCAATTCTGCCGGCACTTCGTGCAGCGCCCGCAAGTAAGGAGATTGCCCCTGCTGGCATACGGTCGCCAACTGTGCCACTTTCATTAAAGATGAGGAAAGAGCGTACAAATCTCGGGCATTGGCCGTTCCTGCCCCGGCGCGACCGGTGAGCCGTTCCAAATCGTAGACTTCTCGCAACAAATCCTGCAGTTCCTGACGCAAGTTACTATCAGCCATCAGTTCGGCGATGGTATCTTGACGGGCTTGAATGCCTTTTAAACCCAACAAAGGTTGCAGCAACCAGCGACGCAGCGTGCGACCGCCCATGGGCGTGCGGGTTTTATCCAGCGCCCACAACAGAGAGCCGTGTAGGGAACCATCGCGAACGGTTTGCAGGATTTCTAAGTTGCGGCGGGTTTGGTGGTCTAAAATTAAATAATCGGCGATCGTGTAGGTGCGAAGAAATTGTAACGGTACTTGCGGTGGTGCCGCATTTTCTTTTTCCTTGCTTTTTTGTTGGCTTTCCCGCCCTTGTTGCTCGAAGGTATCTTCTAAATATTTCAACAAACCGCCAGCAGCCCGTACGGCTAGGGGCAATTGCTCGCAGCCCAACCCTTCCAGAGATTTTAGCTGGAAACGCTCGATGAGGGCTTCGTAGGCTTGGGATTTTTGAAACGATTTCGGCGATCGCAAAGAATAGCAAAAACTCGCTGGCAACCCTTCCGGCAGATGTTCCGACGTTTCCCCCGGTCGCAGCAATTTCCCTGGGTCGGGGGCATTGGTAGGCACCAAAACTTCTGCCGGTGCCAACCGCAGCAACTCCTGTGCCAACCGTTCGATGCCTCGGTCTTGGGTGGTGAGAAACTCACCCGTGGAAATATCGGCATAAGCTAACCCCCAATGTTCGCCAGCCACCACCACCGCTGCCAAAAAGTTATTGCTGCGCGCATTTAGCATGCCCGACTCGATCAGGGTTCCCGGGGTTAGCACCCGCGTAATTTGGCGGTCCACCATGCGTTTTTCCGCTTCCGCATCTTTGGCATCTTCGGTTTGGTCGCAAATGGCCACGCAAAACCCTTTTTCCAACAAGGTACTGCTGTAGCGTTCCACGGCATGGTGGGGAACCCCTGTCATCGGCACCCGACCAATTTCTTTGCCGCCTTCCTTGCTTGTGAGGACCAGTTCCAACTCCCGCGCTACCACAAGGGCATCTTGAAAGAAGCATTCAAAAAAATCGCCCACCCGATACAGCAGTAAGGTATGGGGATATTGGTCCTTGACCTCGGTGTAGTGCCGCATCATTGGGGTCAGCTTGTCGCGATCGAGCTGCTGGTAATCGGCGTTTTTAATGGCAGCTTGATGTTTTTGGTTTCTCGCTTCCGGCGCGTTCGATGTACTGTTCGATGCACTGGGGGAGACGGTCATGAACAAACCTCCTTGTTAGCACCCCGAATCCTGCCGGGGCAACCGTGACTGGGGCATCTTTACGATAATAGCGCGTTACCGAACCCAAAGAAAATCCTCTTGTCTGGAGAACAGGAAATGGTACGCTAGAATTTTTGCGGTGGCATGTTGGTGGCTGGAAAGAAATTGCCCGTTGGGAATACATACTCGATCGTTGATAATTATCTAATAGCTCTGTTGCACAGCCAACGAATAGAAATCTTTCATAACTGATAGCTGCTAAAGGAAGGTACTCTATGGCATCCATTCGCAATCTGCATCGGCAACTGGTGAGAAAAGAGATTTCCGCTGTCGAACTGACCAAGCAAACCTTACAACGTATTGAATCGCTAGAACCCCAACTGCACAGTTTTTTGCAGGTCACCAAAGAGCGGGCGTTACAACAAGCACAGGCGGTGGATGCCAAAATTGCCTCTGGCGAACAAATTGGTTTGCTAGAGGGAATTCCCATTGCCCTAAAAGACAATATGTGTACCCGGGGAATTCCCACCACTTGTGGATCTCGCATTTTGGACAACTACATCTCTCCTTACGATGCCACGGTGGTGCAAAAATTGGAACAAGCCGGCGCGATCGCCATTGGCAAAACCAATATGGATGAGTTTGCCATGGGCAGTTCCACAGAAACCTCTGCTTACCAAAAAACGGCCAATCCTTGGGATATCGAACGGGTTCCCGGTGGGTCTTCCGGTGGTTCGGCAGCCGCTGTAGCGGCGCAAGAATGTACGGTGGCTTTGGGTTCGGATACGGGGGGTTCGATTCGCCTGCCCGCTTCTTTCTGTGGCGTGGTGGGAGTAAAACCGACCTATGGTTTGGTTTCCCGCTACGGTTTGGTGGCGTTTGCCTCTTCTTTGGACCAAATTGGACCCTTTGGGCGTACGGTGGAAGATGCGGCGATTTTGCTACAAGCGATCGCCGGTCACGATCGCATGGATGCTACCAGTCTAAAAACGGACATTCCCAACTACGCCGACTATTTACAGCCCAATCTCAAACCCCGCAGTACCATCCGCATCGGTGTTATTCAAGAAACTTTTGGGCAAGGATTGAATCCAGAAGTGGAAGAAGCCGTGAAAAAGGCGGTTGAGAAAATGCAAGAGTTGGGGGCAGAAATTCAAGTGGTTTCTTGCCCGCGTTTCCGCTACGGCTTACCAGCTTACTATATTATTGCTCCTTCGGAAGCTTCCGCCAACTTGGCTCGTTACGATGGGGTTCGTTACGGTTTTCGCGCTGAAGATGCCGACAATTTAATGTCTATGTATACCAAAACCCGTGCCCGCGGTTTTGGTGCCGAGGTCAAACGCCGGATTAGCATCGGTACGTATGCCCTGTCGGCTGGCTACTACGATGCCTACTATCTGAAAGCCCAAAAAGTACGTACCCTCATCAAGCAAGACTTCGAACGGGCTTTTGCCCAAGCGGATGTGCTGGTAACGCCAACGGCACCGACAACAGCATTCAAAACTGGGGAGAAAACCAACGATCCCTTGCAAATGTATCTATCCGATTTGATGACCATTCCGGTGAATTTGGCGGGGTTGCCCTCTTTAAGCATGCCCTGCGGTTTTGACAAACAGGGATTGCCCATTGGCATGCAGTTAATTGGCAACGTTTTGCAAGAAAAAATGCTGCTGTCGGTTGCCCATGCTTACGAAAAAACCACCCCTTGGCATTTGGAACAACCGCAAATCGTTCAAACTTGTGCCGGGCAGCGCCCAAGCAGCAGCTCGCCGTCTGCTGTGTCCTGAGCTATTCTGTTAGATGGTGTAGGAAGCACGAGAGATTGTTGCCAAAAGAACGTATTTTCGTTCCCATCGATCGCTACTAACCCAGTAGCGATCGCTTTTTGCCATTTGCTCCTCTTACCGGCTACGCTCTATGCCTATTTCTCTACCGCAAATTTTGATTTTGATGCTTTTGGCTGCGATCGCCTATATATCGGGCGGCGCGTATCTGTGGCTGCAGCAGCGGCGATTGATTTTTTATCCCAAACGGGCGATCGCGACCACACCAGCCAAACTCAACATGGAGTACAAACAGGTGTGGCTGCCGGTGCCAACGTCAAGCAACGACAACCAATCCGCCGATTCCCAACAAGTATATGGCTGGTGGATTCCCAACTCGCAAAATCCCGCCCCAACGATTTTGTATTTGCACGGCAACGGCGGTAATATAGGCGATCGCGTAGATATTCTCCGCCGGTTTCACCAAATGGGATTTGCCGTGTTTGCTATTGACTATCGCGGCTACGGGCGATCGTCGGGAGAATTTCCTTCCGAAAAAACGGTATACGAAGATGCGGAAACAGCCTGGAAATATTTACTCCAAGAACAAAAAATTCCCCCCCAGAAGATTGCCATTTACGGTCATTCTCTAGGCGGCGCGATCGCGATCGAATTGGCGATTCGCCATCCCCAAATGAAAGGGTTGATTGTGGAAGGTTCTTTTACTTCCATTCGCGACATGATTGACGATCGAAATTTCATTTACCAACTCTTTCCCGTGAATTGGCTGCTAACCCAACACTTCGATTCCCTGGGCAAAGTTGGGCAACTTCAAGTACCTATTTTATACATTCACGGCGAACAAGATGAGGTGGTACCGGCGCACATGAGTCAAACCCTTTACGATGCCACGCCCCAACCCAAACAAATTCTCAAAATTGCTAGCGCCGACCATATTAACGTTCCCGAAATTGGTGGCAGTACCTACGACAATAAAATTCGCCAATTTTTAAAATAAAAATCGTTTGGTGGTTGCCAAATTAGGGAAATAAAAAATTAGCCATTTTAACGCTATAAAACTTTTCGTAAAAATATTCAAGGTTTTTGATTATGTCTTTTGTGGGCTTGCACATTCACAGCGATTACAGCCTCCTAGACGGCGCTTCCCAACTGCCCCAACTGGTCGATCGCGCTGTGGAATTGGACATGCCAGCGATCGCTTTAACCGATCACGGTGTCATGTACGGTGCCATCGAACTGATCAAACTTTGCCGAAATAAGGGGATTAAACCCATCATCGGCAATGAAATGTACGTTATTAACGAACCCCTCAACACCAAAAAACGCCCTAGAAAATACCACCAAGTTGTCTTAGCCAAAAACACCCAAGGATATAGAAACTTAGTAAAATTAACTAGTATTTCCCACCTACAAGGATTTCAAGGTTCCGGCATTTTTGCCCGTCCTTGTATTAATAAAGAATATATTGAAAAATATCGGGAAGGTTTAATCGTTACCAGCGGTTGTTTGGGCGGTGAAATTCCCCAAGCCATTCTCCAAGGCAGACCGGATGTTGCGAGAAAAATTGCCCAGTGGTATCAAGAACGATTTGGAGAAGATTACTATTTAGAAATTCAAGACCACGGTTCTCCAGAAGACCGCGTTGTTAATGTTGAAATTTGCCAAATTGCTAAAGAATTGGGCATTGAAATTATTGCCACCAACGACTCCCATTTTATTTCTTGTAACGACGTAGAAGCCCACGATGCGCTGCTTTGCATTCAAACCGGCAAATTAATTACCGAAGAAAAACGAATGCGCTACAGCGGTACGGAATATCTCAAATCCGCTGAAGAAATGCGGCAACTATTCCGCGACCACCTTCCCGACGATGTTATCGAACAAGCGATCGCCAATACGGTCAAAGTCGCCGATAAAGTCGAACATTTAAAATTAATGGGCGAATCTCGCCTGCCCAACTATCCCATTCCCGCCGGCCATACCCCAGAAACCTATTTAGAAGAAGTTGCCTGGGGCGGTCTTTTAAAACGACTCAACGCTAAATCCCGTTCGGAAATTCCCACTACTTACAAAGAACGCATGGAATACGAGCTAAAATTAATTCAGCAAATGGGATTTCCTACCTATTTTTTGGTGGTTTGGGACTACATTCGATTTGCTAGAAATAATAACATTCCCGTAGGTCCAGGTAGGGGTAGTGCCGCCGGTTGTCTGGTTGCTTATTCCATGGAAATTACAAATATCGATCCCGTCCACCACGGGTTAATCTTTGAGCGTTTTCTTAACCCCGAACGCAACTCCATGCCCGATATCGATACCGACTTTTGTATCGAAAGACGCGACGATGTTATTGACTATGTCAGCCAACAATACGGGGAAGATAAAGTAGCCCAAATTATTACCTTCAACCGCATGACATCCAAAGCGGTTTTAAAAGACGTAGCGCGGGTTTTGGGCATTCCCTACAGTCGCGCTGATAAAATGGCGAAATTAATTCCCGTATCCCGGGGCAAACCAGAAAAATTGAAAGTCATGATTTCTGACGAAACCCCGGAACCGGAATTTAAAAAAGCCTACGATGAAGACCCACTCGTTCGCCAGTGGGTAGACATGGCCATTCGCATTGAAGGAACCAACAAAACCTTTGGCGTGCATGCGGCTGGCGTGGTTATTTCTTCCGAACCCCTCGATGAGATTGTTCCTCTGCAAAAGAACAACGACGGGGCTATTATTACTCAATATTTTATGGAAGATTTGGAATCGCTGGGTCTTTTGAAAATGGACTTTTTGGGGTTAAAAAATCTCACCCTCATCCAACATACGGCAAAACTCATTAAAGCCAATCACGGTATCGATATCGACCCAGAATCCTTGCCTTTGGAAGAACGTAGGGTCCAGAAAATTTTATCCAAAGGGGAGGTCAATAAAATTCCTGAAGAAATTCGCAAAACCTATCAAATGCTGGAAAAAGGACAGTTGGAAGGGATTTTCCAACTAGAATCTTCGGGAATGCGGCAGGTGGTGCAAGATTTAAAACCTTCCAGTATTGAGGATATTTCCTCGATTTTGGCACTGTATCGCCCCGGTCCTTTGGATGCTGGGCTGATTCCCAAGTTCATTAACCGCAAACACGGCAAGGAAAAGGTGGAATACCAACATCCCCTGTTGGAACCCATTTTGGAGGAAACCTACGGAACCCTGTGTTTCCAAGAGCAAATTATGCGCATGGCCCAGGATTTGGCGGGATATTCCTTAGGGCAAGCGGACTTGCTACGCCGGGCCATGGGTAAGAAAAAATTGGCGGAAATGGAGAAGCATCGGGAAATCTTTATTGATGGTGCCACCAAAAATGGGGTTCCCCAGGAAACGGCGGAGGAATTGTTCGAGCAAATGGTCAAATTTGCCGAATATTGTTTGAGCTACGATACGGAAGTGCTAACCGTGGAATACGGTCCCCTGCCTATTGGAAAAATTGTAGACGAACAAATTCAATGTCGGGTATATAGCGTGGATGAGAATGGGTTTGTGTATACGCAAGCGATCGCACAATGGCACGATCGTGGCTACCAAGAAATTGTGGCTTACGAGTTGGAAGATGGTTCTGTCATCCGCGCTACCAAAGACCATCAATTTATGACGGAAGATGGGCAAATGTTACCCATTGATGAAATTTGGGAAAGGGGATTGGATTTGAAAAAGCTACCCAGTGCCCAGCAATTACCGGCGGCGGCTGGTGTCGCGCTCGGCTAAAATAGCTACAATTGTACTATATTCGGTGCAAGCCTGTTGCCATTGGAGATGCTATCGTGCCTACCTGCCCGAAATGCCAGCAACTGGTCGATCCCCAAGCCGTAGAATGCCCTTATTGTAAAGAAAAGTTAAAAGCATTTGGACATCCCGGGATTCCCTTGTATCGCTCTCAAGATACGGAATATTTGTGTTCCACCTGTATCTACCACGAAGACGATTCTTGTACGTTTCCCCAACGTCCTTACGCTCGCGAGTGTACTTTATATCGCGATCGCTGGCAAACCACCGTGGAAACCACCCCAGATGCCTATCGCCGCAGTCAGGGAATGCGGGGATGGCTGCGACGAAATCAAGGCTTGGTAGCGTTGTTAGCTATCTTACTGCTGGTTTTCTTGGTAACTTTATTGCAAGGTAGTTAAGCTTGGGAAGCTTGATTTTGGGATTGAATGGCTGCAAAAATAGCGGAATAATCGCTATCCGACCATCCCTGTTGTTGGGCTTGTTCTAAAACTGCGCGGACTCCTTCCAAAGCCTGGGCGTTTACCTGGGTTCTTTCAGCTTCTTTTAAAAATAGGTTGGTATCTTTGAGTAAATGTTTGGTTGGAAAATTGGGGTTCTCGTAATTACCGTCCAGCATGCGATTGAGTTTTTTATCAAATGTGGGCGCATACAAAGCACTTTCCCGCAAGATTTCCATAAATTTTTCCACATCTACTCCTTGCTCTTTAACAAAACCGAGGCTGAGCGCAAAGGCGCTGGTGAGGGAAGCAATGAGTTGGTTGAGTCCCAATTTCATGGCAGCGGCCGTACCCACTTCACCAATATGCATGGGTTGGCCGAAAGCAGAAAGAAGGTTTTGCCATTTTTGATATTGCTCGGTGGTTCCTCCTACCATCACTTGCAGCGTACCGGATTTGGCTTGGGGAACGCTACCCAAAACGGGTGCTTCCAAATAGTCACCACCGTTGGCTTGTACTTGCTGGCCTATTTGTCTGCTTTCTTCCGGACCGATAGTACTCATTTGAATTATTGTGCGTCCGGATAAATGGGGCTTGCAGTCATCGCCAAATAAAACTTCCCGAATGGCGGCAGCATCGCTAACCATGAGAACTACACTATCGCATTGAGATAGCAAAGCAGCTGGCGAATCGGCAATTTCGGCACCAGCGTTTTTTAGAGGATCCAGTTTGGCAGGGGTGCGATTGTAAGCGACCAGAGATTGCCCGGCATCCAAAAGCTGCATGGCCATGGGTTGACCCATCAACCCCGTACCAATGGTTCCTACTTTCATGAAACCCTCCATTGCTCTCGTTGGCTACAAACAGCTCTATTGTATCAAGGGGAATGGCAAAGTTTTGGATGCCCTCTTTCCGTTTAAAGATTTGGTAAAGCCTCCCTGGTGAGGGGGCATTGGTCAAAATCTATACATAAGATGGGGATGAAGCTAGGCAAGATGTAGGGGTGAGTTCACCATGCAGAAACTGGTTTCAAAAGTGCTGAATTCCTGTTTGCTTTCAGGAGGAACCATTTTAGCCAGTTCTGTCATTTTTCCGGCGGCTGCTTTCGATATCGATTACAAGCAGTATGAAGACCCGGTCGGCCATCCCGCCAACTACACGCAATCTCCTTCTGTGGGAATTACCCAATCGGATATCAGTCGGTCTTTGACCATGGATTGGTCGCTATCCCAACAAGAGGTAGGCACCAGCGCAGATTTGCAGGCAAAAGGAACTTTTACGGTTAACGATTTGAATCGCAACCAGCTGGATGTAACGGTCGATGTAACCAATACGACAGTCCCATCTTTTCAGGCTGCTATTGTATCCATGGGATGGAGCGTTCAAGGTCAAGACGCTTCCGCATCCTGGGGGTCTGAAGGCGATACTTTTCAAAATGTAGGTGAAACGAAAAATTTCGGTGGTGGTTTTAAAGATGTAGATGCTTGTGTTTCTGCTACCAATAACTGCAACGGTGGCGATATCAAGAAAGGATTGCAATCGGGAGGTCATAGTGACTCTTTTCAAGTTTCCCTAAAAGGAGATTTTGGAGACAAACCTTCCGCATATTTGCAGGATTTTAGTATGAAATTCCAAAGCGAAGGAGGAAGCTACCAACGACCGGGAGAAGTCACGGAACAATCAACCTCTAGTGATAGTGATGTTTTATACTATCACAAGGAGGAAGTCCCGGAACCCTCAATGGGTTTGGGATTGCTAGCTTTGGCTGGTAGCTTGAGCATTTGGCATCGCCGCCACTATCGCCGTTAACTTCCGAAAAGTTTCGCAACATCTCCATCAGTTGGTTTTGTATTCGCCATGATTTTTTCATTGATAGCCAGACTTCCCCCAGGGTGTCTGGTTTTTTAAGGTTTTTTATTTTTTAGCAATTTTTTAGGGGTCGAATGATTGGGCAGTGGCTTTATTGAGCAGCTAAAATTTACCATGAAAATGGTTCTACCAATATCCTCTCCCTTGCAAATTTTGGGGAATTATTCTAAGTTGGTAGTATATTCTCTAGTATTTTCGCCAGCCTTGAGTGGGATTTTGTACAAACAATGTAAAGCAAATTCTGGAAAATTTTACTTTGGGGTTTGATGTTGCACGCGATCGCTAGCCAAAAGAAAGTTCCACAAAAGCTATATCCCCCAGCAGGTGGCAACTTCCCCGCCCCAATTACGGTTTTCCTCACTCCAGATACCTGGCAAGAGCGATACATTGTAAAAGAGGTTGTAAAGAAAAATTTACAAAAAGGTCATCGTTAAGACAAGAAGAACTGAGGACACGTTATGTTTGAACGTTTTTCCGATAAAGCTATAAAAGTCATTATGCTGGCTCAGGAAGAAGCCAGGAACTTAAAACAAAATTTTGTAGGCACCGAACACCTGCTACTAGGTCTGATCGGTGAAAACAGTAGTTTGTCTTCCCAAGTTCTGCAAGACATGGGGGCCAACCTATCCGATGCCCGCCGGGAAGTGGAACAAACCACCGGTCGCGGTTCCGGCTTTGTGCCAGCTGAAATTCCTTTCACCCCTTTGGTTAAAAGAATTCTAGAACGTGCCCTAGAAGAAAGTTCCAAACTAGGACACAACTACATCGGTTCCGAACATATTTTCCTCAGCCTTTGCCAGGATGAAGACTCCGTAGCCGCCAAAGTACTAAACAAACTAGGCATCAATATGGAAGATGCCCGCAAGCGGCTCATGGATCGGTTGGGTGACGAAGAAATTGCCGTTCCTGCCGGCGGTCGTAACAACAACAATAATAATGCCAAAACCGCTACATTGGACGAATTTGGCACCAATTTGACCGCCAGCGCCGCCGAAGGCAATCTCGATCCGGTGGTGGGTCGGGATAGCGAAATCGAACGCATGGTACAAATTCTGTGCCGCCGTACCAAGAATAATCCGGTCTTGGTCGGGGAACCAGGTGTTGGTAAAACCGCGATCGCAGAGGGTCTCGCCCAACGCATCGCCAACAAAGACATTCCCGAATTGCTAGAAGGCAAGCAGGTCTACAACCTGGATATGGGTTCGTTGGTTTCCGGCACCCGCTATCGCGGCGAATTTGAAGAACGCCTGAAAAACATCATCGAGGAAGTTAAAAACGCCGGCAACATCATTCTGGTTATCGACGAAATCCATACCATTATCGGTGCCGGTGCCATTGAAGGTGCCATGGATGCTGCCAACTTGCTGAAGCCTGCCTTGGCAAGGGGCGAACTGCAGTGCATTGGCGCTACCACGCTAGATGAATATCGCAAGCACATCGAGCGCGATGCTGCCCTGGAACGTCGTTTCCAACCCATCATGGTGGGCGAACCCAGCATCGAGGATACCATTGAAATCCTGATTGGCTTGCGCAGCACCTACGAAGAACACCACAAACTGACCATTTCCGACGAGGCTTTGGTAGCAGCGACCAAGCTCTCCGACCGCTATATCAGCGATCGCTACCTACCCGACAAAGCCATCGACCTGGTTGACGAAGCCGGTTCGCGGGTCCGCCTTTCCAACGCCACCTCCTCTCCCCAGGTACGCGAACTGAAAAAACAACTCGCTGATATCGTCCAGAAGAAAGAATCCGCCGTTGCCGAACAAGACTTTGAAACGGCCAAACAGCTGCGCGAACAAGAAATCGAACTCAACCAGCAGCTAGAACAGACGCGCCAAGAGGAAGGCGAAACCCCGCAAAACCATCCCGTGGTTAAAGAAGAGGATATCGCCCAAATCGTCGCCAGCTGGACCGGCATTCCGGTCATGAAGCTTACCGAATCCGAATCCGATCGCTTGCTGCACCTGGAAGACACCCTGCACGAGCGTCTCATCGGTCAAGAAGAAGCCGTCAAAGCCGTATCCCGCGCTTTGCGCCGCGCTCGCGTAGGACTGAAAAACCCCAACCGTCCCATTGCTAGCTTCATTTTCTCCGGACCTACCGGTGTGGGCAAAACCGAGCTGACCAAAGCCCTCGCCGACCAAATGTTCGGCAGCGAAGAATCCATGGTTCGCTTGGATATGTCCGAATTCATGGAACGCCACACCGTATCCAAGCTCATCGGTTCCCCTCCGGGATTTGTGGGCTATGAAGAAGGCGGTCAGCTAACCGAAGCCGTGCGCAGCAATCCCTATACCGTCATCCTGATGGATGAGATCGAAAAGGCACACCCCGATGTGTTCAACATGTTGCTGCAAATCCTAGAAGACGGTCGCCTCACCGATGCCAAAGGTCGCACGGTTTCCTTCAAGAACACCCTGCTGATTATGACCTCCAACATCGGTTCCAAAGCCATCGAAAAAGGTGGCGGCGGCATGGGCTTCGAACTAGTGGAAGACGAAGGTGCCGCAGCCTACGATCGCATCAAAGGTCGGGTCAACGACGAAATGAAGGGCTACTTCCGTCCCGAGTTCCTCAACCGCATTGACGATGTGATTGTGTTCCGCCAACTGAACAAAGACGAAATCAAGTACATCGCCGATATCCTGTTGCAGGAAATTTCCCAACGCCTGTACGAAGAGCAGGAAATTCATCTGGAAGTCACCGATGCGTTGAAAGACCATCTGGTGGAACAAGGATACGATCCTACCTACGGCGCTCGTCCGCTGCGTCGCACCATCATGCAGTTGCTAGAAGATAATTTGGCAGAAGCCATTCTCTCCAGCCAACTCGAAGCTGGTGCCACGGCTGTGGTGGATGTGGACAGCGAAGGCAATATTCGGGTAGCTGACAAAGCCAACGCTCAACACCTGCCTGCCTTTGCTGGTGCTCACAACTAACCACCAACCCGGCGTTTTGATGGCACGCTGAAAAAAATCCGCAAGCTTACCTGGGATGTTGGAAAATTGGGTGAAATTGCCTGGTTTTCCGCTTTCCAGGTTTTTTATGGTCGAAACGCGATCGCGGATGGAAATTGCTATATTTGATACAAAATTAGGTTCCCACCAAAGATTACATTGAGCTTCTAAAGATAAAGACATGTTCGCAGCAAAAACGAAATTATGAACGCATCTATTCGCTTTCTCATGTGTCCTCCCGATTTCTACGATGTGGATTACGTTATTAATCCTTGGATGGAGGGCAATATTCACAAGTCTTCTAAAGACAATGCGCGATCGCAGTGGCAAAGACTGTACGAAATTATTAAAGAACGCGCTCAAGTAGACCTCATACCACCCCAAAAAGGATGGCCGGATTTGGTGTTTACTGCCAATGCCGGATTGATTTTGGGTAATGTTGTGGTTCTCAGCCGCTTTTTTTATCCCGAAAGACAGGGAGAGGAGCCTTTTTTCCAGGAATGGTTCGAACAGCAAGGGTTTACCGTGCGGACCTTGCCTCCGGATTTACCTTTTGAAGGGGCTGGCGATGCGTTGCTCGATCGCGCCGGTCGTTGGCTGTGGGCAGGATACGGTTTTCGGACAGAATTGGATGCCCATCCCTATTTAGCGAAGTGGCTGGATATTGAAGTGCTGTCTTTGCGCCTGATTGACGATCGCTTTTACCACCTGGATACCTGTTTGTGTCCCCTCAGCGACGGCTATTTGCTGTACTATCCCCACGCTTTTGATTTTTACTCCAACCAACTCATCGAACGGCGAGTTTCTCCTGAAAAACGGATTGTGGTGGAAGAAGCCGATGCGGTGAATTTTGCCTGCAATGCGGTGAATATTAACAACACGGTGGTAATGAATAAGGCGAGCGATCGCTTGCAGCAACAACTGGCCGAGGTCGGTTTTGAAGTGGTGGAAACGCCGCTGACGGAATTTTTGAAAGCTGGCGGTGCCGCCAAATGTCTGACTTTACGCGTCACCGAACCAGTGGATGTGGAAATTCACGCCAATACCCCTGTAGAAAGCCGCGTTGTGCGTTTGGAAGGGCATTTGTTGGACTCGGGACTCATCAACCGCGCCCTCGATATCGTTGTCGAAGAAGGGGGAAGTTTCCAAGTTCTGAATTTTCATTTGGGAGAACAAAGACAAAGTACTTCTACGGCAGAAGTGAAAGTATCGGCCCCATCGCGGCGGCTGTTGGAAGAAATTGTTTCCCAACTTATCGATTTAGGAGCGCAAGATTCGCCCCAACAAGAACAAGATGCCACCCTAGAACCGGTTCCCAAAGCAGGGGTAGCACCGGATGATTTTTATGTCACGACGATTTATCCCACAGAAGTCCGGATTAGCGGAACTTGGCATCGGGTCACGAAACAGCGGATGGATGCCGCGATCGCGGTCAAATTTACGGATGAAGGCACAACGGTCCAATGCAAGCTGATTCGAGATTTGCAGCTGGGCGAGTACGTAGTTACCGGTGTGGGTGGCATTCGCACGTTACGTAAAGCAGACCGCGTTTCCGGTAGCAGCCAAGAATTTAGTTTCATGTCAGCTGGGGTATCCAGCGAACGCCGCGTGGAATTGGTGGTAGAACAGGTTGCCTGGGAAATGCGGCAAATTCGCGATCGCGGCGGCAAAGTTGTAGTAACTGCCGGACCGGTGGTGATTCATACTGGAGGCAGCGACCATTTAGCCCGATTGATTCGAGAAGGCTACATTCAAGTTTTGCTGGGCGGCAATGCGATCGCGGTTCACGATATCGAACAAGCGTTGATGGGAACCTCCCTTGGTATTGATATGAGTCAGGGCGTAGCCGTCCACGGCGGTCACCGCCACCACCTGCGTGCCATCAACGAAATCCGCCGCTACGGTGGAATTGCCCCGGCTGTAGAACAAGGGGGTTTAACGCGAGGAATTTTATACGAGTGCGTCAAAGCGGGCATTCCTTATTCTTTAGCTGGCTCCATTCGCGACGATGGTCCGCTGCCAGATACGGAAATGGATTTGATTCAAGCACAACAGGACTACGCCCGTTTGTTAGAAGGAGCCGACATGGTATTGATGCTTTCCACCATGTTGCATTCCATCGGTGTGGGCAATATGACACCTTCCGGCGTACGAATTGTTTGTGTGGATATCAATCCCTCGGTGGTGACCAAACTCAGCGATCGCGGTTCGGTGGAATCCATTGGCGTGGTGACCGATGTGGGTTTGTTTCTGAGCTTGCTGACCAAGCAGTTGGACCAGTTGACCAGTCCTTATCCGGCGTCTTCCTAGGAGGCGTCGGGGCACCCTTCGGCAGGCTCAGGGCAAGTCGGATAAAACAACCAATTGTATCTCCCACGCACCCAGGCTCCCACGCACCCAGGCTCCGAAACACTACCCGAACGAACTATCGATATTGCTAGAAACGAAATCTGCTAGGGAAACTTCGCTGAGGGGAACGCCAGAGAGGGTAGCTAGCACTTCCTCAGTTTCGCCTACCGCAATAACGGTATTGTTGCCGCTTTGGGTAATATTTAAATCCTGGAATACCAAATCGTCGGTTAAGACCAAGCGATCGCTATTGCTTTCAAAATCGGTGATGGTATCGCTGCCTTGACCGGTGGCTAAGACAAAGCGATCGCTGCCAGCACCACCGCTGAGGGTATCGTTGCCCAACCCGCCAATCAGGAGGTCATCGTTATTGCCTCCCGATAGCTGGTCGTCGTTTTGACCTCCGACGAGGGTATCGTTGTTGTTGCCGCCGTTGAGGGTGTCGTTGCCATCGTTGCCAAACAGCAAGTCATTGCCCACCCCACCATCTAACCTATCGTCGTCGCTTTCGTTGATGGGCACTGGTTCGCCATTGCCGCCAATGAGGGTGTCATCGCCAGCACCGGCATCCAGACGATCGTCACCGCGATCGCCCCGTAGCAGGTCGTCGCCACCTTCTCCAGAAATGCGATCGTCATCGGCACCGCCAAAGAGGCTATCGTCGCCATTCCCCCCTTGCAGTTCATCTTCGCCAGTATTGCCAAAGATAACGTCGTTGCCATCGCCACCTTCAGCTGTATCGTTACCGCCATCGCCAATGAGGAAATCATTTCCCACACCGCCATCTAAGAAATCATTTTCTTGGGTTTCGCCAGTGGCAGTTAGGTTGCCATTGCTACCCACGAGGGTATCGCTTCCCCCTTCGCCAAACAGACTATCGTTGCCAATGTCGCCGAAGAGCAAGTCGTTGCCGTCGCCGCCACGAATGCGATCGTTATTTCGACCGCCAAAGGCACTGTCATCACCAACGCCACCATCCAACTCGTCGTCGCCTTGGTTGCCAAACAGCACATCGTTGCCGCCGGAGCCTTCTAGTTGGTCGTTGCCCTCGTTGCCAATAACGATATCGTTACCTTCATTGCCATCAGCAATATCGTCGCCATCACCACCTATTAACAGGTCGTTCCCCTCGTTGCCGGAGAGGTCGTCATCGCCAGCTTCCCCTTCTAGGGTATCGTTGCCAAAACCACCTTGTAGTTCGTCGTTACCGTCGCCACCGAGAATTTCGTCGTTCTCCGCACCACCAAATAAGCGATCGTCGCCTTCCAAACCGGAGATTTCGTCGTCGCCTTCGGCAGCATCTACCGAATCGTTCTCCGCCGAACCTACAAGCGTATCGTTACCGCTGCTGGCACCTTCAATTTCTACAAAAGTTGCCACCGAACCGCCACCAGGTGAGAAAGAGGGCAACCCTTCACTACCACTACCACCATCGCCACCGGTACTGGGTTGGGCATTGTTATCCGTAACGGTTACCTGAACATCGGAAAGGGTCACTTCATCGTAAGCATTGGAACCAGCAGCCCCCTCGACTTCGTGGGTAATCGTACCAGTATGTTCGTCTGGATCTTCATCAACGCTGTCATTGACCCCTCTTACATTCACCGTTTGCGGCGTATCCCAATTGCTAGATGTAAAAGTGAGGGTTCTAGCATTGCCAGCACCAGCTCCAACATTTAATTCGTCATCGGGAGTAACCGTAACGTTTACCCTGGTAGCAGGTTGGGCTTCTAGTACGATTTCATAGGAATCGGAACCTTCTCCTTCGGTTACCTCAGTACTGTCATCAGACTCGGTGAGCGCAATTCCGGGATCTGGTTCGTCTGGAACGTTTACGTTTAGAGCCTCGCTTTCTAAGCCGTCGAATCGATCGTCGTTGCTAGTAGAACTCGCTGTAAATTCAAACGTACGCTCTCCATTTTCAACAGCATCGGGGTCGTCTGGGGAAAAACTAATGTCCACAGTTTGGGGTTCATCCCAGTTGTCAGAGGTAAAAGTAAGCTGGTTGGGCGTAACAGAACTATTGCCGGGCGTACTAACCTCTATATTCACATCCGATTGGGGTTCGCTTTCCAGCAACAGCTCGAAACTGCCTTCTCCATTTTCTGGCGTTATCGTATCGTTTTGCAGGATCAGACCGGGCGTATCGTTATC
>CAYZHY010000025.1:0-1737 GCA_964477525.1 uncultured Geitlerinema sp.
TTGTGTACTTCTGTTGAAGTCGAAGTAATGGAAATGTGGGCTAATTCAGCACTCCCAAACTTCGCCTCAGCGATCGCTGGGGGCTTTTTCTATACAATTCAAGAAACAAAGTAATTGTCTAAAGAGAAATTTGCCAGCAATTAAAATGATTTAAAGTTACTAGTATCGATATTTTTACAGACCCAATCTCTAAAACGCCCATCTATTGTTAGAACAAAAATACCAATTTTGGCAATAAAAAAATAGCGATCGCTTGAAATATACTATAGAAATCAGATAAAAACTATTTTTCTTGCAAATCGCTTGTAAATCTTGCCAAAACGCTTCCCCATCGCGACCCCTAAAATCTCAAACCGTATGGCACATCCAACCTTTAGGAAAAGGGTATAATCGGGCATCGAAACGCGATCGCAGAATAATTCTTGACGCTCCCTTCCCCCTCGCATTAAACTAAAATCCAATCTCATATAAAATCCGTTTAAATAGATTGAATCGCTCTCAGACCCCCGGCTGCAATGCCCTGAGCTTGTCGAAGGGTCGCCGTCCCCTGCTTCGGCAGGCTCAGCACAAGCTTACCAAGGGGGACTTACAGGGGGTTCTTCCCATAAGCCTACAGCACACTCTCATATCATCTGCCACATATCCATCCCCCATGCCCAACATCAACCGCCGTCACTTTATCATCCTCTCCAGCCTCGCTGCCGGCTATGCCCTTTCTACCCATCCCATCGCCGCCAGTGCCATCACCACAGACACCGAAGGCATTACCACCGAACAAGTGCAAATCCCCATTGGCAGCGTCTCCATTCCCGCTTATACCGCCATGCCCGAATCAGGAACTACGTTTCCTGTCGTGTTGGTGGTACACGAAATTTTTGGCGTTCACGAATATATCCAAGATGTTTGCCGCCGCTTAGCCAAACAAGGTTATTTCGCGATCGCGCCTGCCCTATTTGTTCGCCAAGGGGATGTTTCCCAAATGAGCGATGCCCAAGAAATTATCTCGGAAGTGGTTTCTAACGTTCCCGACCAACAAGTGATGTCTGACTTGGATACGACGATCGCTTGGGTAGCTGGTACTGGCAAAGGCAATATCGACAAATTGGGCATTACTGGCTTTTGCTGGGGCGGTCGCATCGTATGGCTGTATGCCGCCCACAACCCGCGCGTCAAAGCTGGCGTGGCTTGGTACGGTCGTTTGGAAGGAGAAACCACGCCCCTAACGCCGCAACATCCCATCGATATTGCTGGTAAGCTGCAAGCCCCGGTGTTGGGATTGTATGGAGGCAGCGATCGCTTGATTTCCGTAGAAAGCATCCAAACCATGCGCCAACGCCTGATGCAAAGCAACAGCCCCTCCGAAATTGTGGTCTATCCCGACGCTTCCCACGGGTTCCATGCCGACTATCGGGATTCTTATTCAGAAGAGGCAGCGGTCGATGGTTGGCAGCGATTGCAAGTGTGGTTTCGCCGCCATGATGTGATTTAATACGATCCCAAATCCGTACTTCGTTAGAACCCCCTGTAGTCCCCCTTATAAAGGGGGACGGTTTAGGTTACGTTTGTGATTTAGCAATATCGGATTTGGTATTATACCCAATTTGACAACGAATCGGAATGCATTTGGTATGTTCGGCGTACAGGAGGATTTCATATAAGTAGTAAGAGCGCATCTAGTTTAATTTTGTAGGTAAATCCCTCCCTACTAGATTTTCTTCCTTTCTTTCACTATTATCT
>CAYZHY010000025.1:1837-6750 GCA_964477525.1 uncultured Geitlerinema sp.
GTCCATTGGGAACGCCCCACCGGGCGGCTTTTGGCACCAGCCCCGCAAATTAAATAGGTGGTCCCATCAATGGGCAACGTGCGTTCGTAGTTGTGTTCGTGACCGTTGATATAAAGCTGCACGCCGTACTTTTGAAACAAAGGCTTGAGCGAGCGAACTCGCTGGAGATTGGTACCGTACATGCCAGATGAGTAAATGGGATGGTGCCCAAAAACAATTTTCCAAGGGGCATCGCTTTGACTTAATTCCCGTTCCAACCAAGATAACTGGCTCTCCCAATCGGCGTTGCGGGTGGTATCGAGGGCGAAAAACTGCACCGGGTCGTAGCGAACGGTATAGGTTCGCCCTTGCATGTGAAAGCCGGGATAGGCTACTTGGGGGTCGCCGTTGTCGGTGCGAATGTCGTGGTTGCCCAAACAAGCGTGGAATTTAACATCTTTTTGCAATAAGGAGGCATAGGGGCGTTCAAAAACTTCTTCAATGCGGTCGATATTGCCGTCGCTGTAGATATTATCCCCTGCTAAAATAACCAAAGAAAAGGGATTTTCTTTATAATAGCGTTCCATGGCTTCGGCGACAGCATACTGATGGCGATCGCCCGTTCCCGTATCCGCCACCGCCACAAACTGCAGCAACGGTTCTTCATCGGCATTCAAACGCAGCTTTTCCGCTTCCGTCAGCGGTTGGCTGTAAACCGGTTCTTGGCGAAAAACAGCACGAGCCAGTAGGGAATATACACTGCCGAGGGTAGCAAAAATTAAAAATCGACGGCGATTGTATTTCAACAATGACCCCAGATAAACTAAGATGGACATTCGTTGGGAAAAACGTCAGCAAAATTATGCACGGATATCAATTGTTTGGGTTTTTATTGCAGGAATGGGGGCAGCAACCCCTGGCACTGGTTGGCCAGCTAACGACTTCCCAATCAACCATCAAGGTAATATCGCAAAATGGCGATCGTGTCAAATGGAAACGTTGGTTGGCAGTGGGAATAACTTTGGTTGCTTTGGGAATTGGCGTGTTTTTGCCGATGCCAGCGGCGTTGGCAGATGAGACACCATCTCAAACGCCAGCAGAAACGCCAGCTCAAACACCAGCGAAAACGACTGCCGAACCCGAACCCCCAGCCAAAACCCTCACCCCAGAACAAAGTTTTATGCTGGCCATCCAAGATGATTTGGATCGTGCCATCCAACGCTACGGACAGGGATTGGTAGAATCGGTAATGGCGAGTCTGGAAAACGATTGGCTGCAGGTGACTGTCGGCGATGAGTGGTACCAACTGGAAAGCGATCGCCAAAATCAATTAGCTCAAGCTATTCTAGAAAAATCCCAACAATTGCGGTTTCGGCAATTGGATATCGTGGATCCTCGCGGCAAGGAAGTGGCATACAACACCACCTCCGGGGAAGGCATCGTTATCCTGCGGCGATAGGCGCTAACTTTCGCTAGTAGTGGTTTCCAACTCCACCAGCGTTGAGTTTGTGCAGCAACTGATAGGGTTGAAGGGAAATAATTTTACCTTGGGGGGCGATCGCTCGATATACTGGCACCAATGGATGGGTCTGGCTTGTTGTTGGCTTTGGGAATGCCAGCTCGATGGGGCAGTCTGACGGTAAATATGGAACCAACGCCTACGGTGGATTCTACCTGAATGGAACCGCCGTGCATTTCTATCAGTTGTTTGGTTAGTGCCAATCCCAACCCAGTTCCGCCATATTGCCGGTTGTAGGAAGCATCGAGCTGTTGGAATTTTTGGAACAACAGCGGAATTTGATGGTCGGGAATGCCAATCCCGGTATCTTCCACTTGAAAGATGGTTTCTTCGGTTTCTTGCCAAATCCGCAAGGTGACTTGCCCTTGTTTGGGAGTAAATTTAATGGCATTGCTGAGCAAATTGTAGAGAATGCGGGTTAGTCGCCAAGGGTCGGCGATAATATATTCGTTGTGAATGGATTTCTTTTTCAAGTCTACATCCACATGCACGTCTCCACTGGAGATTTGCTCGCTAACGGTTGTGAAGCTTTGACGGGAAATTTTAAAGATGGAGATTTCCCGCAAGTCCAAAACGGCTTTTCCAGATTCTAGTTCGGAAAGTTCTAAAATATCTTCGATGAGTTCTAATAAGTGTTCGCCGTTTTGATAGATGGTACGCAGATATTCGTTTTGCCTTTCGGTTAGCTGTGCTGGGGACCAACGCAGCAATGTAGCGGACATGCCCATGATACAAGTTAACGGTGTACGCAATTCGTGGCTCATGGTAGCCATGAATTCGCTTTTGGCTAAGTTGGCGGATTGGGCGAGCAAGAGGGCATCGTGCAGTTCTTGGGTTCGTTCGATGGCTCGCTGTTCCAGGTGGTTTTTGGTATTTTGTAGCTGTTCGTATAGGGAGGTTTGGTAAATTGCGATCGCGATTTGTTGGGCAACTTGTTGGAGAAAGTTTTTATCGGTATTGGACCAAGAACCATCGAGATGGCCCTGTTGCACCACCAAATATCCCCAGGTTTCGTTTTCTACGGTAATGGGAACGACCAATTCGGCCTGAATTTGTGGTTCGATACCGTTTTCTAGGATGCAAATGCGATCGCTGTTGTTTCCAGCAGGAGAACTGTTGGATGTGAGAGCAATGTGGGTAGTGGTTTCTGTAGGTACGGATGCCTCCTGAGAGACTTGCTGCCAACGTTGCAAGTACTGCTGTTGCAAATCGTTGGATAGGTTGTTCCAGGCAGAAAGCTTCGTCGCTGGGTTTTGACTTTCGCCAAATAGTTCTTGTTGGTATTGACGATAAATGAGCAAGCGATCGCAATTCAAATAGCTGCGCAGTTGTTCTGCTGTTGTGGCGAGGATGCTTTCCAGTTCTAGGTTTTCTATCTTTTGCTGCAGGTGGCTGGTAATTTGGTTGAGAATGGTTGCCCGTTGTTGCTGGGGAATGGTAGGAATGGCGTTGGTTTCTGCGGCTAGTTCCAGCAGCAGTTCGCTTTCTAGATTGGGGTCGTTGCAATCTTGCTTTTGTAGGGTTTGTAGCAGGTTTTGCAAACTTTTGGGTGGGCAACAATAGGGGTGCAGGTGTTGGGTAATGAAATCCGCGATCGCTTGACGGTGTAAACTCAAAGATACCTGGCATGGTGTAGCCGTCGTGCAACCGTTTCGCTGATTGGGCAGGTGAGTCGCCGTTAGCAAAGCGGCAAAAGGTTCCGAAACCAGCAAAACAAAACGCTCTGCAGCCACCACCGACCCAGAAGCCACGATGTCATCAGTCAGCACTTCCGCTCTCACCTGCGATGCCATGCGATAGAACTTGTCTTTGAGGGCGTTGTAGGTAACAACGGTTGTATCTTTTTGGATTTTTTCCCATGTAGAAGTAGGCATTTTCCCAAGGGAAGCTTTACAGAGTAGGTGGTCAATATAGAGTCAGTCAAACCAAAAGGGTTGCGGGTGGGAGAAATTCCCGTTTTGGTGGTAGTCTTAGAAAACGCAGATACCATGCTGGCTTGGCAGGCAATTCCTTGCTAGCGATCGCACCACTTTTGGCTTTCTATTTTTATTCTAACCCAAGCTGCTGTTTTAGACATAAGATATTATTCTAAACATAAAAGAATAGAAAAGTCAAAAAAACTTATCTTTTGTTAAGTGAATGTCAAATTTCGGTCCCTTTTCTAGTAAACTGGAACCTAGAAACCTATCGACATTCGACCGTTGGTGAAGTTTGGCTGTGAATACAAGAGCGTATTGGTTGGCTTGGTCGCAAATTCCTGGCATTGGACCCATTTCCCTGCAAAAATTGCAGCAACACTTTGGTAATTTGCAGCAAGCCTGGGAAGCTTCGCCAGAAGAATTAAAACAAGTTGCGGGATTGAAGCAAAAAGCGATCGCTGAATTTGTCAAGAAGCGATCGCAAATCCACCCTCAAGAATTATTACAGCAACATCAGAAAAACAATCCCCATTTCTGGACCCCAGCCGATCCGGAATATCCGCGTTTGTTGCTGGAAATTCCCGACCCACCGCCAGTTCTATACTATCGCGGCCAACCCAATTTAGAAGAAAATCAAGGTCTCAAACCCATGGTAGCCATGGTCGGTACCCGCGAACCTTCGGAATACGGCAAACGCTGGACCTATCGCCTCAGCAAATTTTTAACGCAAAATGGGTTTACCGTTGTTTCGGGGATGGCAAAAGGCATCGACACCCAAGCCCATCAAGGATGTTTGGCAGCCAACGGGCGAACCTACGCTGTTTTTGGTTGTGGTATCGACTTTATTTATCCCTGGGAAAATCGCCAACTGTATTGGGAAATTCTACAACAGGGGTTGGTCATCAGCGAACATCCCGCTCAAACCAAACCCCACAGACTGCACTTTCCCAAACGCAACCGCATCGTTGCAGGATTGTGTCGAGCTGTTATGGTTATGGAAGCCCCTCCCCAATCAGGAGCTTTAATCACCGCCCGCCAAGCTGGTGAATTTGGGCGAGATTTATACGTTTTGCCCGGTAGAATTGACGATCGCAACGCTCAAGGATGCCTGCGATTGATTAAAAATGGGGCAGATGTGATTGAAAACGAAGACGACTTATTGGAAATGCTTTCTGGCATTCCCGGCTTGCAAGTTCCCCAACAGCCATCTTTCCCTTCACCAGAGGCAACCACCACACCATCCCCTGCTGTCGCTGCCAACGCCAAACCCACGCCTAACCTAACGCCAGAATTGCAATCCGTTTTCGATGCCATTTCCACAGAAGCCACTTCTTTCGATCTGATTGTACAAAAAACCGAGCGATCGCCAGCAGAAGTATCCAGTGCCTTGTTACAGTTAGAAATGTTGGGATTGATTTCGCAGCTGCCGGGAATGCGGTATCAGCGGTAAGAGGAGCTTCGGGGCACCCTTCGGCAGGCTCAGGGCAAGTCGGGGC
>CAYZHY010000025.1:6850-36143 GCA_964477525.1 uncultured Geitlerinema sp.
TCGGGGCACCCTTCGGCAGGCTCAGGGCAAGTCGGGGCGTCGGATAAAACAACCAATTGTATCTCCCAAGCACCCAAGCACCCACGCACCCAAGCACCCAAGCTCCCAAGCTCCCAAGCTCCCAACTCCCAAGCACCCAAGCTCCCACGCTCGGTAGCCTATTACTTCCGCTGATACATACCAATTATCTCAGCATTGGCAAGGATGTGACCTTCCATCGCTTCTAATACTTGTGTTTTGTTGGCTCCTGCTTCTAGAGATAGCTGCGTATCCAAAGCATAGAGTTTGAAGAAATAGCGGTGATTGCCGCCAGGAGGACAAGGACCGCCGTAGCCGAGTTTGCCAAAGTTATTTTTGCCTTGAACGCCGCCTACGGAAGGATTGGCTTCGTTGGAAATAGATTCTGAAATTTCGCGGGTGTCGGCGGGAATATTGAACCATACCCAATGTACGAACGTACCCACAGGAGCATCTGGGTCGTCGCAAATGAGGGCAAAGCTTTGGGTTCCGGCGGGTGGTTCGTTCCAGCTCAACGGTGGAGAAATATCGTCGCCGTCGCAGGTGTATTTGGAAGGAATTTGCTGCTTGTGGGAGAAAGCACTGCTAGTAATTTCCATAGTTTTCACCGATTCCGATAGCTGCAAGGTGTTGGTATTGCTCGAACGACAGGAAACTAGCAACAATCCTAGCAACGATCCTGCCACAGGTAAGCCTTTTTGGATGAAAAAGCGACGTTTCATGGTCTCAACTATAGGAATACAACTAGCAACTGGATAGATTCCTATTTTATCCACAGAAATGGAGAAACAATTGTTCTCTGCTTGCAACAAAATCGCTTTTTCAAAGTCTTGTTGCTAAGATAGCTGCGTCTGCGGCGGTTGGCAATTTGGCTTTTTGGGAGATTTTTGGCAATGAAACGGTTTTTTTTGATTCTTAGCAGCACGTTGGTGGCAGTTTCCGCCCCATTGGTTTCGATGGGGTTGCCTTCCGAGGTCCTGGCTGCCCCCACCAAAGATTTATCCATAATAGAAGACACGGGCGAAATTCCAAAAAGCGTAACTTTGGTACCTGCCAATGCTGCCGCTGTCTTTGCCATCAATACCACAACCACCAATTGGGGTCGGCTGAATCGGTTCAATCCCCTGCCTTTTTCGATTTCAGGACCGATGAGCTTGCCCTATTTTCCCGCAGGCATTGACTTTGCCACGCAAGTTCAGCCGTGGATTTCGGATTGGGCGTTGGTCGCGCTGCTGCCACCTGGGGAAGGAGAAACGGCTACATTTCAAGAGCAAGCTTTCATGGTCTCAGGTATTCGCGATCGCGATGCTGCCATGGATTTTATCGAAAATTTGCGTTCTTTGCGTACCGAAGCGCCCCAGCAACGCACCTATCAAGGGGTGCAACTTTGGCAGTGGCAAGCCGAGCCGGTACCAATTTGCGAGCCGGAAAGTTCCCAACCGCAAGCTCCAGATTGCATTTGGCCACCTACTTCGGCCAACCACATGCAAAATCTGCCCAATATACCGTTACCAGAGGAAAACTTACCTATACCTTTACCAGAGGAAGAAACTGAGCCACCAAAGCCCATGCGTCCTAGCTTATCCGTTGCGATCGCAAAAGACTACATTGTTTTGTCTGCTCGTTCGCCATCCATCGAACAGTTTGTCAGCGAGCAAAACAACACCAGTATCGGGAGCTTAGCACAAAATGCTAAGTTTCGGAAACTTTTACAAGCCGATGGTCTTCACCAATCCCTGGGGTTCTTTTATATCAATTCCTCCGAACTCAGCAAATGGTCCGCTCGCTGGTCAGAACAATCGAGCGATCGCTTTTCTTTTCTCAACCTGTTTTTTAGTGGTTTGCAACCCGTCTTGCCAACCTACAGCAGCTTTGATGGTATGGCTTGGATAACCGCAGAAGGTGCCAGATTTCAAGCTCGCTCTTTTTACAGCCAGTCTAAGCCGGAAAATGCAGCTTTAACCAGTCCCAAAACACGCACCGTTTTAAATATTTTGCCCGGTTCCACTTATTTAGCCGCTAGCATTTACAACTTCCCCCAACAACTAGCAAGAGGTATTGAAATAGCTAGAAAACAACCATTCTGGCAGTTACTGACACAAACGATCCCCAATTTTCGTCCAGAACAAATTGAAGAAGCGATCGCTTGGATGGATGGCAGTATTGCTTTCTTTGTTTTTCCCACCGAACGAGGTTTGTTTCCCAGCTTCGACCCCCGGTTGCAGTTCGGAATTGGTGCCATTATCGAAACTAGCGATCGCACCACCGCCGAAACCCGCCTCCAGCAACTTGCCAGCATTGTAACCAATCATCCCCAAAGCCAACTGCAACTGGTTTCCCAAAATACCGATCGCGATCGTACGCTGATTAGCTGGGAAAGGGGCCACGGGGAGAAAGCCCAAAGCGTAGTCGCCTATACCTGGCAAGATGATAGTACCTTACTCATCGCTTCCGGTAGCAGTGCCTTAGAAGAGTTTATCTCCGCTCCACTCACTTCCTTGGGCGAGAGTTACAACTTCCAACAAGCTATCCAACCCTTTCCAGATCCCAATAGCGGCTATTTCTTCTTGAATATGGGTTCTGTGCTAACCCTGGCCAACAAATTTATTCCTGAAGAAGCCAACGCTGGTTTTCCAGCCGCTTTTTTCCTAGAATTTGTAAGAGGAATTCGTAGCATAAGCGGTTCGATTCTCTATGCAGAAGATTTTGAACAATCGGACTTTTTTATTCGTATGGCACCCGTACAAGAGGCAGAAATTTCGCGATCCGGACCGCAAAAAATACGTTAGAATGTCCCCAATAACAGTTGCTATTTCTGCCTATAATAGAATAAAGAAATCAAAGCGCCGCTACCCGATTGTATGACCTTGGATATCAAACAATTCTTTCAAGCCACCAACCCCAGCAGAACGCTTTTTGTAGAAGATATCGATCGCGATAGCAAGTACTACATCGATTTTTCGCCAGTGCGGGGCGGGCAAATTATTGAAGAGTTAAAAGATAATATTGCCCTGTGGTCGCCAGAAGAACCTACCTACCAACTGTTTACCGGTCACGTGGGATGCGGCAAATCTACGGAGTTGCGGCGGTTGAAATTACAACTCGAAGAAGCTGGGTTTCACGTAGTATATTTTGAATCCCAGGAAGAAATGGAGATGTCGGATGTGGATGCGGGGGATATTTTGCTGGCAATTGCCCGTCGCGTCAGCTATAGTTTGCGAGAAATCTCTTTAGAAGAACCCAAACGCTTGCAAAATTTACTGCAAGCCGCTATGAATTTCATGCAAACGGAAATCGAACTTTCCGGGGAAGTCAAAACCCCGGTGGGTACCCTCAAAGGCAGCAGCGAAGGTCGGTTTAGCCTGGATGCCGGCATTGCCAAAATTACCGCCAAAACCAAAGCCAGCCCCAACATGCGGCGGAAGTTGCGGGATTTTTTGGAACCTCGCACCCAGACTTTGTTGGAATCCATCAACCAAGAACTGTTGGAACCAGGAATTCAAAAACTCAAACAAGCTGGCAAGCAAGGATTGGTAGTTATTGTTGATAGTCTCGATCGCGTTTTGCCGCTGCCCAAGCCGTGGGGGAGACCCCAACAGGAATACTTATTTGTCGATCGCGGGGAACAGCTGCGGGGATTGCACTGTCATGTGGTATATACCATGCCTTTGGCATTGCGGTTTTCCGATGAATTTGGCAGGCTGACCCAGGGATTTCTTTCCAATCCCCAGGTTTTGCCGATGGTTCCCACACGCCACCGGGATGGCAAGACCTACGATGAGGGATTGTCGTTGTTGCGGCAAATGGTCTTGGCAAGAGCGTTTCCCGATGCTTCGCCGGAAGAACGGTTGCAACGCACTGAGGAAATTTTTGATAGCCAGGAAACGTTGGATATTCTCTGCGATGTCAGTGGCGGTCACGTGCGTAACCTGCTGCGATTGCTAAACGATACCATTAAAAAAGACAAACAATTTCCCCTATCGCGGGCGTGTTTGGATACGACCATCCGTTCCTATCGCCACGAACGGGTGCTGGCAGTGGATGAAAAAGAGTGGGAACTGTTGCGCCACGTGATGCAAAAAAAGAAAGTAGCTGGCGACGAAGGCTACCACAAACTGATTCGCAGCATGTATGTTTACGAATATCGCGATAGTAAAGGGTATTGGTTTGATATTAATCCCATTTTGGCAGGGGCAGAAGAATTACAATAGAGCTTTCTTGATTTGATTGTCTGTTGGCTTTACATATGCATATCCATACCGAACACGAAAAATCCTTACAAGATATTGCTTGGGCAATTGAAATGTCCCAAGGAAAGTTTTCGCTGACCATTGCTCGCTGCAATTCTCCCAATTTGCGCGATCGCTTGATTCGACGGTTGCACGATATTTGCCAGGTGCCCATTCATAATATCTCCTTACCGCCCATGACGCAACAACTATACGGGACCATTCGCAGCATTTTAGCCGACGAAACCCCAGCTGCGGCGGTGGTGTATGGATTTGAACGGGTTCGCCACCTCGACCGGGCTATTGTTTCTGTCAATCCCGTACGGGAGGAATTTCGCAAGTATTGCCCGTTTCCCATTGTTTTTTGGTTAAGCGATCGCGCCATGCGTTTGTTTCTCAGATTGGTGCCAGATTTTGAAAGCTGGTCTACCCTGACAACATTTCCTCTCGTGAGAGAAGATTGGCAAACATTACTGCAAACCAAAGCCGCACGTTTCTATGTAGATGCTTTGCAATTGGACTGGGGCGATCGCGCTACTTTTTCCGATGAGCTAGAAGCGGGACAATCTTTTTTACAAAAAAATGGTTCCGGCGATAGCAGCGACCTAGCAGCCAATGTTAAGGCATTGCGAGGATTTATCAGCGAAGAAAATGGGGATTGGGAAACAGCCATCGTAGATTACTGGCAAGCCATCCAACTTTGGCAGCAACAGGAACAATGGGAAGCCAAATTCGCCGCCAAGAGCGACCCTTACCTAACAGAAATTCAAGGAAAAATTTGGGAACATATTGCTTTTTGTACCTACCTCAAAGATGGAACCACGTATTCTCCCAAAGCATCCCAAAACACAACCATCCAGAAAGCCTTGTTGGATTTCTGGCAAGATTTAAAAATATGCAAACAACGTCCGGATATTTTTGCCGATGGATTGGTTGCTTGGGGTCGGTTGTTGCGGTATTGGCAATATTATCAACTGCTAGAAACCATTAACAATTACGTTTGGCATTGGTACGACCAGCAAGAGGAAAACGATGTTTCTATGGCCATGGCTAGGGTATTGGGATTTTCTGCAGAAGTTGCCGGTTTTCAAAATAACTGGTTAGCCAGTCAAGAATATGCCGAACGTGCGATCGCTCTAATTGCCAATAAAGAAAATATTAATACCGAACCATCGTTTGTCAATAGCGAGGATTCCCTTGATAGCTTTCATTTATTGGAAATTAAAAGCCAGGCATCGGTATTTTTCGATTGGGGGCGCTATCATTTTTTGTTAGGAAAAGCCTGTTGGCAACAAAATAAATTAGAAACAGCTTTGGAAAACTTACAGGTAGCCAAAAACCATTTGCGTCCGGAATACGATCTTTTAGAATATTTAGATTTTTTCGATACTTTGCGTCAAGTTTATTGGCAGAAAAAGCAATATTTGGCTGCCTATACAATCAAACAGGAACAGCGGTCGGTCGAACAAGCCTATGGATTGCAAGCTTTCGTGGGGGCTGCTCCTTTACAGCCGCGAATGTGGCAACCGATGGTGACAGCGACAGCTCTAGATATTCCCGATGTGGAAACAGAAACTGGTAGACAAAAAGATATTCGGAATTTACTGGAACGATTAAAAAATCCCCGCTATCAAATGATAGTGGTTCACGGTTCTTCCGGTGTTGGTAAAAGTAGTTTGTTGCAGTCGGCATTGGCACCAACGTTACAAGAAACCAGTGTAGAAACAGACGATTTGGTGCCCATTGTTTTGCAATCGTATAATAACTGGTTGGCAGATATTGGCCAGCAGTTGCAAAAAGCACTGGATGGCAAACGCCGGATATATATTTCTGCTGACATGGATGTTGCCGAGTTGCAAAAACAATTGGCAAAAAATCGCGATCGCCACTTGCGGGTGGTTTTAATTTTTGACCAATTTGAAGAGTTCTTTTTGGTTTGCACGCAATCGCAACCCCGTCGGGAATTTTTTGAGTTTGTCGCCTCTTGCCTGCAAATGGGAAGCGAAGTGAAGGTCATTTTATCCCTGCGGGAAGATTTTTTGCACCATTTGCTACGCTACAATCGCTTGCCGGGAATGGAAGCCATAGAAAACGATATTCTCAGCAAAAAAGTCCGCTATCCTATTGGCAATTTTTCTCAATCCGATGCCTATTGGTTTATTCAAAACCTCACCCAACGAGCCAATTTTTTCCTAGAACCAGCTTTAGTAAAACAGTTGGTTGAAGATTTAGCCGATGAAGAAGGGGAAGTGCGACCAATTGAGCTGCAAGTGGTGGGGGCACAGTTGCAAACCGAACAAATTACAACCCTAGAAGCCTACCAGCAAGC
The DNA here is from genome assembly GCA_964477525.1 of uncultured Geitlerinema sp. Taxonomy (GTDB): domain Bacteria; phylum Cyanobacteriota; class Cyanobacteriia; order Cyanobacteriales; family PCC-9228; genus PCC-9228. Next base: position 13,427 of record CAYZHY010000025.1, read on the forward strand.
CGGAACCAAAGAAGAATTGGTAGAGCGTTATTTACAAGATGTGGTTCAAGATTGCGGAGAAGAAAACCAACGAACGGCGAAATTGTTGCTATACTGGTTGACAGAAGCGAGCGATATTCGACCGCAAAAAACTCGTTTGGAATTGGAACAGGATTTTCGCAATTTAGGAGAGGAGTTTGTTCCAACTCAAGAGCAGTTAAATTTGGTTTTGGATATTTTGGTAGCATCGGGTTTGGTATCGGTAATTCCGGAAATTCCCCGCGATCGCTATCAGTTAATTCACGATTATTTGGTTACATTTATTCGCAACCAACAGGAAGCGCCAGAGTTGGAAAAAGAACGGGAAGAACGGCAACGCTTGCAAAAAACGTTGCAAGAGGTTCGTCAGGATTTAGAAGCAGCGAAAGAAGAACGCGATCGCCTGTATCGAGAAATTGAAATTGCTAAAGAAAGATTGCGCGATCGCTAATGCAAATGCAAATATATCTTCTTAACATTGCCATTGGTTGCCGTACTTGTGGTTTCCCTTCGTTCCAAATTGATTTCTTTTTATTCGATATAGGTATAGCTGTTATAAAAATTTTTGGTATCTGAAGTTGGCTCGTTTGAACTCAAAAACAGCAATTTTGAATGTCCAGAACGCGATTCGTAGCCATCTTGTTTTAGCAAAATTTTCTCTAACGAAACCACACAATCGCCGATCCAATCGTTATACCGTTTTGGCAACAGCAGCAAACATCCAACCAATCGCCAACCCCACACTAGCAAAAATCGCGATCGCCCAGTGAATGGCAGCAATTTGACGTTGGGTAGCTTCGACTTGACCTATTGCTTTCGTACTTACCATGGCATAAGCAAAACATAAAATGACGCTATAAACAATGCCCATGAGAATTTTTTCCGCTGCCTGCAATCCCGTACCAAAACCAACTGCTAATGGAATTGCTAAAGCAACTCCTGTATAAGCACGAATGGCAGAAGCAATAATAAACGTTACCCCAGCCACAGCAACCGCTTCTGGATAACCGCTTGTGGTAATCACCCAACCAGAGAAACTATGAAACAATAAAATCAAAGATAGCCAAACCCAAGTCATCGTTGGAAACATAACCTTACCCAATCCCATCTCTTGTTAGCAATACCCTGGTTATACCTCGGATTCTAGGGAAAATGCAAATGCGAATCCTGGCTAGGAAGGTGGGAAAGTCAGAAAAATCCCAATCCGTGGCTTGCCGATCCATCTCCAATGCCCTCCATGCCAGCCACAGCTTCAAAAAGGTACAATCAAAGCACAGGAACTAGGAAAAGCTTATGCGTCGTTTGAAATTACTACCCTGGCGATCGCTTTTGACATTAGCTAGTTTGACCATGCTGGTGGTATTTTTGGCAGAACTGGTTTTGGTAGCAAGCATGCAACTGCCTGTGGTAGATCGAACTGTTTCCATGTTACTGCATCCTCCTTTGGGAGGCTTGCTGCTGTTGGTGGCACCTGTCGGAGTTGGAGCTTTGTCAGTTTATTTGGGGGAACGTTGGTTTGGGCAATTGCTTTTTAACAAATCAGTATTGTGGGCACTGGTACTGTGTTTGCTGGTGACTTTATTCCTGAAAAGCCAAATGTACCCAAACAGCTTAATCCAATTTTCCCAATTTAGTCTAATTGGCGTGGTTGTAGGCGTTTTTTGGAAAGGAAGACCCTACTGGCGGTACTAAAAAAGCCAATCAATCTAGCCAATTCAGAATCAAACTTGGAAAGTTTTCGTCAAAAACTATTCTGTAGGGTCTTTCCCTAAAACAGTTTTTGACAAAAGACGCAGAAATTTATGAGACATTCAAACAACCGTGGTTGGAAGCTACCATTCCTAAAAAGCGATCGCCAAATTATCGCCCTTCTGGTATTTTTCCTGGTTGGCTGTTTGGGCGTTTTGCTTTACGGAAGCTTTCAATCTTCACCAGCCACCGAACCCACCACCCCACCTTTAGAACTTCCCCAAAACACCCACCTCGCCAAAAAACAGCAAACCCTGCGTTCTGTTGCCCAACAGCAGGATTTTTACATTGGGGCAGCCGTATCCAGCAAAGCCTTTCGCCAAGACACCAAATATCGGGAAGTCTTGGCACGGGAATTCAACATGATGACCCCGGAAAATGCCATGAAGTGGCGACCTTTGCGCCCCAGTCAAAACGAATTTGACTTCGATTTGCCCGATAGCATGGTTTCCTTTGCCGAGAAAAATAACATGAAAGTTCGCGGTCACACCCTCGTTTGGCATCGTTCCGTTCCCCCGTGGTTGGAAGAAGGGGATTTTGACCGTTCGGATATGATTTCCCTGCTGCGGGAACACATCCAAACCGTGGTCAACCGCTACCAGGGCAAAATCTACGCTTGGGATGTGATTAACGAAGGCATCAACCGTCGCGGCGAGTTGCGAGATACCATTTGGCTGCGTACCATTGGTCCAGAATATATCGAAATGGCGTTTCGTTGGGCACACGAAGCAGACCCCGACGCGTTGCTATTTTACAACGACTACGGCGGCGAAGAAACCGGCGTGAAAGCCGATGGCATCTATCAACTGGTGAAAGAATTAAAAGAAAAAGGCGTTCCCATCGACGGGGTGGGCTTGCAAATGCACAAAGGACTAGCCAATCCTCCCGATCCAGAAGAAGTTCGTGATAATATGAAGCGGCTGGCAGATTTGGGCATGCAAGTGCATATCACCGAAATGGATGTCAGAATCCAAAACGGTCGTGGTTCGCCTTCGGAAAGACTTCGGGTTCAAAGCTATATTTACCAAGATATGTTGGAAAGCTGCATGGATGCGGGCAACTGCGATTCTTTCGTGATGTGGGGATTCACCGATGCCTATTCCTGGATTCCCCACTTTACCGGCCATCCCGATGCTCCCTTAATCTTTGACGAAGAGTACGAACCCAAACCTGCCTATCGCCGTTTGATGGAAACTTTGCGATCGGGCGTTTGATTTGCCAACAAATCTTTTATGAGCGTTTTACTGCCTGCCATTGTACCCGTTGCTTTGATTATCGGCATCGGTTTCATTGCTGGAAAAAATATGTCTTTGCATCGCCAGACGCTCTCCCAACTGGCGATTTATATTCTCACTCCAGCTTTAATTGGTAGCAAGTTATATCGCACAACGCTATCGCTAGATAGTGCCATGGGGTTGGCTGCAGGTATGCTGGTAGCCTCGGTGTTGCTATACCTGCTGGTCTTTTTTTTGTCGCTTTTTTTTGATTTTCCCGTTACCATCCGCAAAAGTTTGATTGCCTGTACGTTGTTTGCCAATACAGGAAATTTGGGGTTGCCTTTGCTGGCTTTTGCTTTTGGCGATCGTGGTTTGGAACGAGCGGTGGTTTATTTGGTGGTGGCGGCGGTATTTATGGTAGTGGTAGGACCAGCTTTGTTAAAAGGCGATGGCTGGGGATCGGGCATACGATTGGTGCTGAAATTGCCTTTGTTGTGGGCAGCGATCGCGGGATTGGTGGCTCATCTTCTCAAGATATCGTTTCCCCTACAGTTGGATGAAGGCATCAAGATGCTGGGAGATGCTGCGATTCCGGTGGCGTTGTTAATTTTGGGAATGCAACTGTCGGATACCCGCTTGCGTTTGGGAAAATACGAACTGCTGGCTTGCGGTTTGCGGCTGTTGGTGGCTCCTGCGATCGCTTTTTTGGTAGGGTGGTCTTTGCAGTTGCAAGGGCTAGATTTGCAAGTGTTGGTGATGCAGGGTGCTATGCCAACCGCTGTGAACACGTTGGTTTTGGTGACGGAGTTTGGTGGCGATGCGGATTTGGTGGCTCGTACCATTGTGGCTTCTACCCTGTTCGCTTTTGCTACCCTGCCGACTGTGCTGTGGCTTTGCAGCTAGCAAACCAATAAGGTTGCCTGGTTTTCCATGACAAATGGCACCAAAATGATATAAAGAAACAGAACGAACGCTACTGGTAGGTTGGTACCATGAGGACAACAACTTGGCTGGAATTTTTGGAATACGTAGGGCTGTTTCTGTTGGTTGCTGGTGCGATTTTGGCAGCATCCAACAATAGCGTGGTATGGATAGCTATTCCGCTGGCTTTTTCGATGGCAGTGAATTTAATCAATCGCCGCGATCGCAGCGAACGCATGCACCAAGAAATTATACAAATGCGCGATCGCTTTTCTCTAGAAGTCAATGCTCTGCGAGGGCAGTTGGATTCTTTGCCATCCAGCGATACGTTCGATCCCGCTCCTTTGAAACAAGAAGTGTATAAACTCAAACAGCAAGTCGAGCAGCTATCGGCAACTCCCAACCAAACCCAACAGCAAATTGAGGAGTTGAAACAACAGCTACAAAATGCGAGCGGCGATCGAGCGATCGCTTCCTCGGAAGAGGCTAGCAATACGGAAACCAGCGAAGAGTCAGGAACCAAGTTTGACCGTCAAAGCTATCCCTTACCCAAACCACCGGAAACCACTCAAGTTAAAGGCGTAGCCATCGAAGCAAATACCCTACAAAAACGTTACAGTGAAGGAATTCGCGATTTTTCTCGTGCGGACCTATCGGGAGCCAATTTGGTACGGTTTTCCTTAGAAAATATTAATTTCAAAACAGCCATTTTAGAAAATGCGAACTTACTGGCCAGCAATTTGGGAGATTCCAATTTAACGGGAGCCAACTTAAACAATGCCAACCTGAACAATGTCAACCTTACCCGTGCCATTATCATGGCTGCTAGTTTGCAAGGTGCTTCCTTAAAAGGAGCCGATCTCCACGGTGCCGACCTCAGCGAAGCCGATTTGCGCGATGCCGACCTTTCCTACGCTGACCTCAGCGATGCCATTCTCCACAAAGCCAATTTAGAAAATGCTAAGTTAAACCGCACGCGCATGCCCAAGACAGAAAATAATGGCGAATATATAGGCGCCCCTACTAATTGAATGGAAAAAGAATATCCATAAAAAATTTAGAAATTTGGTGGGGTGGGCATGGCTCACCCTATTAAGTTTTTAATACAAGAAATGCGATCGCTGCATAAAGCCATCAGATTTAAGCAGTATAACCATTTAAAATATGAAACAATGGCTGGTTGAAAAACTAACCAAAAATCTAGAACATCCAGAATTACTAACACCTGTTATTTTGGGTGCTGGTACGACCTTGAGCCTGCAAGTTTCTGGGGTAGCCATTACCTATGGGGTTCAGGTGTTGCTGGCACGGTGGATGGGAGCATCGGAATATGGCATTTACGAATTTGCCATTGCTTTGGCGACTTTTCTATCTTCCCTTGCTTCCCTGGGATTGCCCAATGCTGCGTTGCGTTTTATTCCTGAATATCGCGTTAAAGAAGATTGGCAGCGTTTGCAGGGAATTATTTGGGGCAGCTGGCGATATGTGATTGTATCGAGTTTGTTGGTTGCCATTGTCGGTTCGTTGGTGGTGTGGATATGGCAGCGGAGTTGGGAACTGCCTTGGATTACGCTACTGCTAGGGGTTTGGATGGTGCCGCTGTTTGCCCTGGTGCGGCATCAGTTGGAAATGGCACGGGCCATTCGACGTTTGGTGCTGGCTTACTTTCCTTCTTTGGTGGCGTTTCCGTTGCTGGTGGCGGCGGGAACGTTGGTTTGGCAACAAATGCATGCCGATCCCTTGACAAATGTCCCCGCTATTGCTATAGCAATGGCAAGTTTGTTGGCGATCGCGAGCGTACAGCTATGGTGGTTTCGCCGCCAAATTCCCCTACCATCTTCGGTGGATTCTCCCATCTACGAACGGCGAACCTGGTTTTCCGTATCGTTTCCCATCCTACTGGCAGAAGGGGCAATGTTGGTCCTCAACCAAACCGATATTCTCATGTTAGGCGCGATCGCGGGTTCTTTCTCTGTAGGGATTTACGGGGCTGCGGTGAAAACCTCTGGTTGGGTTACCTTTGTGCTGATGTCTGTCAATGCCATATCTGCCCCCACATTTGCCGCTTTGTATACTGACAAAAACTATCGAGATTTACAAACCTTGGTTTCCACAGCGGCACGTTGGATGTTTTTCCCTTCTTTTGGCATTGCCTTGTGTTTGGTGCTGTTTTCCAACCAAGTGTTGGGATTGTTTGGTGAGGAATTTTTGGCGGCGAAGGGAGCCATGGTGGTGTTAATTTTAGGACAGTTGGTTAATGTTGGCGCTGGGTCGGTGGGATACCTGATGCAAATGACAGGACATCAGAACCAATGTGCTATGGTGTTTGGTTCTTGTGCGGGGATGAATGTGGTTTTGAATGTTATTCTTATTCCCACATTGGGCGTATTAGGGGCAGCGATCGCCACGGCTTTTACTAGGTCGTTATGGAATATTTGGCTGCATCAGTTGGTGGTCAAATATATTGGCGTACAACCTTCCATTGTATCGGCTTTTTCTAGATAACCTTTCGCCTCCAGACAACATTCTGGTTATTTCTTTTAGCCAACGATTTCACTTTAAGAAACCTTCAGCGATTGACGTGCATTTTTTCGTAGTGCTGAATAGCATCCTGTTTGGTTCCCTCACGCAAACGCACCTTAATATCCATTTCGCCAATTTCCCTAGCTGCAAAAAACCGATGGAAACCATCTGCCAACCAATAGTGGGAACCGTCATCAAAAACGGTAACTGGAGGAAATTCATCTCCTTCCTGCATTTGTTGGGCGTAATAGTCTGCCTTTTGGGGATTGAATTTAATGCGCGAGCCAATGGCATCGGTGTTAATGCGATCGATTTTCAACGCTACGTAAGAATAAGTAGACAAGGTTTCCCTCCCTGTACCAGGGTTGACTTCAAGAGTATTATAGATGCCATCTAGGAGATCGAGCATGGAAAGTTGGGAGTATGGTAAGAAATTTCAAATCAAACGTAAAAATTACATAGATCGAAAAAATTTTAATTTTTATTTAGAAATAGTTGGGCAATTTTCCCAATTGATATTATCATACGGTACGATACTTTAATACGATAAGCTGTTGTGTATTTATTCATTTGTGTATTAGCTCGGGCGATCGATCGTTGACATAGAAATGTGACGTTTCTCCTTTTTGCAATTCCCATTCCCTTCTAGACTTACCAAGCAATGCTGGGATCGAATGAATTTTCAAATTAGGACATTAAGACTCCTGCGATTGCTCGGCAACAACTTGATGGCACGAACGAACTCATGTCTCTCGCCAGCATTTACTTGCGCCGCTTTCAGCAATGGGTTCGACAAGTTAGCCATTATTTTTGTTTTTACAATTCAAGTAAGTTTTTAATGGTGGCGATCCCTCGTACGAATTCGTATATTAATGCACGATCTTCCAAATGGCAAGGCTTAGAACCTTCATGGGATATCGTTGATATGCACAGCAGCTTAGTGAAAATTATGAATGGTGACAACTCATGGTTATTCGCAACATAAGTAAGTTTTTAAAGTATAGTTTATTGGGGATCGTTGTTACTGGATGCACGACAGTTGACTCTGGAGAAGTTGGTGTTGTCAAAACATCCGGTAGGGTACAAGACACGATCCTGCCTCCAGGCAAGCATTCAATTAATCCTATGACAACAGAAGTGATTTCTTTTTCCACTCGTCTTAAAGATGTTAAGGAAAAAATTGAGGCTACTTCTAAGGAAGGATTGCGCTTTACATTGGATGTAAGCATTCAATATCAGATCGATCCTCAGAAAGCCACTGAAATTTACAAAAGAATTGGTACTGACGAAAAGAACATTTTAGTCCCCCAGTTTCGTTCGGTTGTTCGTAACGTGACAGCAAACTATAAAGCGAGTGCCGTATATTCGAGCCAACGACAAACAGTAGCAGACGAAATTCGTTCTCAGTTAAAGAAAAAAATGGTTCCTTTGGGATTTACGATCGAAGATGTGTTATTAAGAGAGGTCATTTTACCGAAAGAATTGCGAAGTTCAATCGAACAAAAATTAGCAGCCGAACAACAAAGTAAAAAGATGGAATTTATCTTAGAAGAAGAACGTCAGAAAGCGAAAAAGAAAAAGATTAGGGCAGAAGGTATTGCTGAGTTTCAAAGAATTATTGCCTCGGGAACGAGCGATGATTTTTTGGAATGGAAAGCCATCCAAGCAACTGAAGATTTGGTTACTAAGCTATCGGATTCCTCTAATACGAAATTTATTATTCTTGGCGGTGGAGAAAATGGGGTTCCTGCCCTTCTTCAGCCTAGTTCCGACCAACAGGAATAATACCGTTCGTTCAAATATTGAGGCAAACAATAGCGATTTTCAAACCAAATGCCCATCCGCTGTCAAAATAAGCGATTCTACTCGGTCGTTTTCGGATCGAGCAATTTGGTACAATTAGCGATCGCTTGACTTACTACTCAATCCCCACCTATGGAACCACCCGTGGAACGTGTGCGTTTGTCGCAAATGGCGAAAGACCAGCTCGTGAAACTAAAACGATATACGAAAATCGACCAGTGGAATATTTTATGTCGCTGGGCTTTTTGTTATTCCCTTGCCGAAAGCACACCCCCTTCTCCCATTCCTCTCAAACTTGACAGCAATTTGGAAATGACCTGGCCGGTTTTTAGCGGCAATCTGGGTGATGTATTGATTGTGGCGTTGAAACAACGCTGTCGCAACGATGGTTTGGATACAGACCCAGAAACCCTTTCCCAACAGTTTCTTTTACACCTCCATCGCGGAATTGGCTATCTCGCTGGCAATCCTCGGTTGAAGAGGATTGATGATTTGGTGGGATTGGTGGAGGAATAGGAAGAAGGGGCGTCGGGGCGTCGGGGCGTCGGATAAAACAACCAATTGTATCTCCCAAGCTCCCAGGCTCGGTACGCTCCCACACTCAAGAAGCTGGGGCTCGGACTTGTCGCTGTTCCAAGACCTCTTGGTATAAAGTTTCCAATTGAGTAATATTTTTGCTCAGAGTATAGCGGTCTAAGACCCGCTGTCGTGCTTTGTACCCCAACAAATTGGTTAGTTCTGGATGGTCGCGGAATAAGGGCAGGAGCGTGCGTAACTGGGTGGTGACCTGTTGGGTATCCAAGACAATACCAGCGCCGTCTTGCAATACTTCACCGTCGGCGCCGGTATCGGTAGCCATACAGGCTATGCCGCATGACATGGCCTCTAGCAAGGATAGGGAGAGCCCTTCTACCAGTGAGGGTAAAATAAATACATCGGCTCCTCGCAAGATGCGAATTCGTTCTTGTTCGTCAGAAATATATCCCAACCACACAATGCCCTGTTCTTTGCCGTAAGTCGCCATCAGGGAATCTTTTAAAGGACCATTGCCCACCAAAAGCAATTTGCTTTTCTCGCCCATTTCGCTTTGTTTCCAGGCTTTGAGAAGGGCTTCTACATTTTTCTCTACGGCAATACGCCCTTGATAGACAAAAATGCGCTCTGCCTGGAATTCTTCTTTTAAGTTGCTCGGTCCTGGAGAATATTTTAACGGATCGACCCCATTAGGCACGATCGCAACCCGTTCTTGGGGCACCCCCAACCGCACCAAAACGTCTCGCTGCACGGCAGAAAAGACGATGGCGCGGTCGTAACGAGCGAGCCACGGAGCGTACAATTGGTACATTAAATGTTGAGTTCCCGAGGTGAGATTGCGACGCTTGCTATCAAAAGGTGGATGAAACGTGGCTACCAGGGGCAGATTCAGTTCTTCACAAATCTCCGGTAAAACAAAGTCTAACGGCGACAAGGTCAACGAAGCATGAACCAAATCCGGCTGCAACTGTTGCAGGAGCTTGGTTAAGACTTTGCTGGAACGTAGGGTAGGAATGGTGTAAATGGTGGATTTGTAAATACACGGGAGTGTAAACTCCGGGCAATCCGGCCATTTGGAGTCTTTCGCTCCTCGGGGTTGTTTGTGAGGGGTTGTGTCTTGATTTTGGGCAAGGTTTTTGGCACCCACCTCAGATGCCAACGGCTCAAAATCGGAAGTATCTTGAGCAAAATGTAGGAAACTCACCTCGTAGCCCCGATCTAACAGAGCATTGGTGATTTCACGGCTATAGGTAACATTGCCACAAAAAGGAGTTTTTTTTCCAAGCCAGGCGACGTGCATGCCAGTACGAAGTTCGGATGCAAATTTCAGCAAGATGAACAAAAGCAGGAAAAGAGCCTGCAAGATTATTATCTCGCTTCTTCCTGCATATTTGTTCGGGTATCGGAAATATACCAACTCAACATCCCACCTGCTATTACAATAGCAGCCAAACCTAAGAAAACTGCATCCAATCCAAAAATCGTTTCGGCAACGCCAGCCAAGGCAAGGGGTAAGCTAAGAGCAATGTTAACGGCATTGTTTTGCAAGCCGAAGACTTTACCGCGCATTTCTTCGGGGGTTTCCGATTGAATGGTGGTTTGCATGGGAATTCCCACCACAGAAGCACCAATGCCTAGCAAGACGATGATTCCCAAAACGGCAAAGAGTTGGTCGGTAAATAGGGGAATCATGGCCAGCGAGGTTGCCATACCGATGGAACCATACAAGCTCAGGGAACGGTGGGAGAGTTTTTGCCCAAAGTTGCCCAAAAAGGCAGCACCAATGGCCATCCCCAAACCACCGGCGGCTAAGAGGAAACCAAATTGAGAGGAAGTCAGGTTGGGAATAATTTCTGCCAGTCGTACCGCCAAAACTGCCAAAGCAGCAAAAATGGAAAAGAGGATGATGAGTTGGATCAGGGCGCTACGAACCCGACTGTTTTTGCCGAGATAGGCCACTCCCTCTTTAATGTCTCGCCAGACGTGGGAGGATTCCTGGGATTTGGCGTCGGTGTTTTCTTGGGTTTTGACGGCGATTAAAATCAATCCGGCGATCGCATAACCACCGCCTACCAAAATTTCTTTTCCAAGTTCGCCACCCCCCAACAGGGAACCGGCAGCAGCCAAGGCAGGTTCGCCAATAGCAAAGCCGATAATCACCGATGCCATCATGGTGGTGGTATATAGGGAGTTCGCCGCTAGCAGGCGCTCTCGCTTCACCAACAAGGGAATGGCAGCTTGTTCGGCGGGAGCAAAAAATTGGGTAAATGCGGATACGAGCAGGGTGATGCCCAGGAGAAATTCAAATCCCACGGGCAATCCTCCCCACCTGGCTTGACCGGCTACCCACAGCAAACCGGGAATCGCCAGCACTAATCCTCCGCGCAATAGGTTGGTCACCACCAACACGCCTTTTTTCGACCATCGATCGACATAAACGCCGGCAACCGAACCCAGCAAAACGGCGGGAATGGTGAAAGCGATCATAATCGCGGAGACCCAACCGCTGATGGTTTGATCGGGGGCTTGGAAATGACTGGCAATCAAAGCGATCGCCAGGACCAAGTATACTTTATCTGCAAGTTGGGAAAACACCTGACCGATCCACAATAAAAGGAAGTTGCGATTTTTAAAGACCGGCGCAAATCCTTGTTCGATTTCTGATTCGTTGCTTTCTGAGGAAGTTTCGGTGGTTTCCTCAAGGCGCTCGTCTATCTGAGATTCGGAATACTCGCAATTGGATAGGCTTGTAGAAGAAGTAGAAGCCGATTCTCCATTGTTAGATGGGTTTTCAGACTCTAGCGTTTGGCGATCGACGCGATCGAATTGAGAACGTGGCATGCTTGAGGAAAGATATAGAAAAAGTTTACAACAGACAAAAGGAATCTAAATGAAAGTATAAAAAGAAACGGGCTGGTTTGCTATGAAAATCCGGCTACGTATAGCTTGTCTAGATGTTGCCATCATTCAATGGGTTCTCGCCCATCCGGATCGTTTAGCTAGCCCGATGGCGATTTTTGATGCGATCGCTTAGTACATCGTAATACAAGCGTTGAGTAAGGTAGCCGAACGAATGGAAGTACCTAAATGGTACTGAGCATAATGACGTAACAGCCGTTCTACAGTTTGCCAAGAATGGGATAGGTCTTGGTGATGGGTCTCGGAAGTTGTTGCTGGAGATTCTACAAATTCTGCAGCCAGTTGCGATGAGGGCAGTTGCTGCAGCATGGCTAGCTCTCCTGCATTCAGCTTACCAGTTAGCGGTGGCAACCAAGTACGGTTATCTGGGATATTACTGGTGCGATAGGTAGAACTGGCTTCGCGACAAGTACCGCTGGCTGCCGAACTAGGCTGCTGTTCGCGATATCGGGTTTTCTCCAATGCTGCCAAGCTGACCACACCCCCGCTAGCAGCACTAAATCCTACTTGCCAGTTTCCTTCCAGCGAATCTGGCGCGATCGCTTGTTGCGAAACAGTGCAGCGAAAGCATTGGGGGGCAATGCCTCCTACAGCCAACAAGTGATACATCCCGTGACACAAATAGGCCAGCAACTTCCCACCAGCAGCCTGTGGAGAGGGAGCAGACATTTGTTGCAAGCGACGCAGGTGTTCGCTCAAAATTTCGTAAAACTCGATTTGGGGTTGGTCGCTCAATGCCTGTGCCAGCACCAGTTCCGCCCAATACTGTGCCACGGTCAACTTCCCCAAATTTTTGCTCAAACTGGGATAGGAAGCTTGGGTTTGCGCCTGTTGGATGCGATGCAGCGATCGCCCGCGATAGAGCAACAGTTCGTTTTCTACAAATAATTCGCTGCGACCGCGCAAGGGAGATTTGTGTTGGCGTGCCCCTGGCGCGATCGCCCGCACAATTCCGTATTCTGAAGTTAAAATCGTCAGCAGTCGGTCTGACTCTCCCAGGGGAGCAGATTTTAAATTAATCCCTACTGCTTTATAACTCTTGTTCATGACTGTGCGTTGGAGGTTTCTTCCGTTTCCTCAGTTTCCTGGCTCGTACGTTCCCGCTGGCGCAGCAGTTCCACACCGCGAGAAGTGCCCAAACGGGTGGCCCCTGCCATCACCAACTGCACCGCTTGTTCGTAAGTACGAATTCCTCCCGAGGCTTTAATACCGATATTGCCGCGAACGATATCGTGCAGTAGCTTCACATCCGCTACGGTAGCACCGCCATTCCAGCCGGTACAGGTCTTTAAAAACTGGACCCCAGCATCCAAACATACCTCCGCTGCCAGGCGTTTTTCATCGTTGGTCAGCAAATTGGTTTCTAAAATTGCCTTCACTGTCTGCCCGGTTTCTTCACAAATTGGGGCAATTTCTCGATACAGTTGTTTGCTATCGCCGGTTTTAATCCATCCCAAATTTAAAACCACATCCAATTCCGTAGCACCGCGTTCGACGGCTTCCTGTGCTTCGTAAAGTTTGGTTGCCGATGTGGTGGCCCCGGTAGGAAATCCAATTACCGTAGAAACTTGGGGTTTCTTACCATGGAGCAATTCTGCCGCTTGACTCACATGGGTAGGGCATACGCAAACGCTAGCGAACTGATACTGTTCGGCTTGATGGCAATATTGCTTGACTTGCTCTGGTGTAGCGATGGGGATGAGGATGGAATGGTCGATATAAGGAGCCAGATCGATATCGGGTTGCGCGATCGCCATAGGATTTTTCTCTATCGAAAACATGCTTCCCCAATATCATGCCACGAAGCGGACCGGTTGGTGCGCTAGATCGACCAACGCACCGAAACCGGAAACCAGCGAACACGCTACTGGCGATTGGCAATGGAAGGCTGTGCGTTTTGCAGCAGGGAAACCGCACGCTGGTAGTAAGGATCTTTGGTGGTTGCCAGGGAACTGGGATGGTCATCCAACTGGCTTTGTTCGGCTGGGGAAATTTCCACTGGGATATCCGGTTCGATCCCTTTTTTACTAATATCGGTACCGTTGGGCGTGTAATAGTGGGCAATGGTTACGGCGATCCCGGAACCATCAGAAAGGGAATGGACCGATTGTACGAATGCTTTGCCAAAGGTTTCTTCCCCAATAACCACGCCGCGTTCGTTGTCTTGTATGGCACCGGCTAAAATTTCGCTGGCACTGGCGGAGTCGCTATTAACCAAGACGACTACTGGGGCTTCGGTAATGGCTTGTTGGTTGGCATTGCTGATTTTGCTTTCTCCCGTGCGATCGACGGTACGTACGATGGTACCGGATGGCAACCACATGCGGGCAATTTCAATGCTGGCATGCAGCAAACCGCCGGGGTTGCTGCGCAAATCCAGCACAAAAGCTTGGGCACCGTCTTTTTCGAGTTTTTGAATCGCTTGGCGCGTTTCTTCTGGGGCGTGGGCGCTAAATTCTTTAATCCGAATGTAGCCGATGCGGTTGTCGCCTTCTTGTTTGAGATGGGTAACGACAGAGGGAATAGTAATGCGTTCCCTACGTAAAGTCAGTTCTTGGGTTTGGTCGCTCAAACGCTGAATTTTGATTTTGACGTAACTGCCGACTTCACCACGCAGGAGTTTGGCGGCGTTTTCTGGGCTCATGCCTTTGGTGGAACGACCGTCAATGCGCAAGATGCGATCGCCGGTTTGCAATCCCGCTTCCAACGCTGGCGATTCTTTTAAGACTTCGACTACGCGCACGCGATCGCCGGTTTCGTCACTTTCCAAACGTACCCCCACACCGGACAGTTGCCCGGCGGTTTGGCTGGTTAGCCGTTGAAATTGTTGGGGATCGAGAAAACGGGTGTAAGGGTCTTCCAGCTGGGAAAGGGCCTCGCGCAGAGCTTCGTATGCTTGTTCGCGCGAGCTATACTTTTTTTCTAGTAGGTCTTGGCGTACTTGCTGCCAGTTGAGTTGGTTGAAGTCGCTATCGACAAATTCGCGGTTAACAATTTGCCACGCTTGGTCGATGACGACTTTGGGACTATTTTCTAAGCTGTCTGCCGCTACTGGCGCTGCATAAGGAACCAGCAAGGAGAGGGTGGTGGCTGCAAAGGTACTATTGACAAGCCAACAAGAACGGTATGGGGTGTTACCAGAATATCGGTTCATACGTAAGTCAGAAAGAATACAACAGTCTCAGCATCCAGTTAGGGCAACTGGGCAATGGATACCTGGGCAAAAACTAGTACAATAGCCTATGGAAAGAAGTGGATGGCTATTTCTTTTCACCATCTGAGTACATAGGTGATGTTGGCGTTCCAGCATTTTTTGCCGCCTTTCTTGTTAGATGGGAGGTACGGAGAACCCAATTCTCCGTTTTGATGGTGGGGCTGGCTGCGATCGCTATGTTGATGCCTGTGTTGGTTAGAAACTGGGGAGTGAGCCTCCATAATGAATTTTTATATGGCTGATGCCCCTATGATAGCGATTTTGGTCCTTATTGTGCCATGCTATAGGAGAAAGAGGTGGGAAGGAAAATGGGGAGGAAATAATAGGAAGATTGTTCGATCGCAGGTTTTTGGTTAGATGTTCAATTTGGTTCGATCGCACCAGTTGAAAGTTTGTAGGTAGGGCGTCGCTATGGAATTTGTAGATAAAAAACAAGATCTGGGTTCTCGTTGGCGGTCGCGATTGGGTGGTTGGATGGCACCGGCGATCGCTGCGATCGCAGCTGGCAGTATTATTGCTATGCAGTCCGAAAAAATGTCACAAGACAATTTATCTGCTTCCCAACTTACACCCACCCAACAGGAAAATCAAATCCAATTGCAATTGCAAGTCTTGGAAAAAATGCCCACCTTTGGTTTCGATAATCTCCTAGCCGACTGGGTATTTTTACGATATTTACAATATTTTGGTAACAAGGAAGCTCGCCGCGAAACGGGATATTCCCTCAACGATGACTATTTCGATCTAATCACCCAACTCGATCCTCGATTTGTGGAAATTTATCCTTTTCTATCCAACGGCATTTCTATTTATCAAGCCCAACCAGAAGTTTCCGTTCGCTATATCAATCGCGGCATTGAAAAACTTTCCCCTACCATGCACCCACGCGCTTTCTTACTTTGGGTTTACAGAGCCATGGACCAATTATTATTGCTAGGAAATATAGAGGGAGCTGTTGACTCCTACCAAAAAGCCGCTGATTGGGTTGAACAAAGTCCCGCTCGGGAAGAATATCCAAATTATGCTTCTAGTTACCGACAAAGAGCCCAATTTTTACAGAAAAATCCCGAAAGCAAACAAATTCGTTTGATGGGGTGGGCAGATGTTTATTCGAGAGCCGTTCGTACGAAAGATAAATATACCCAGCAACGTGCCTTACAAGAAATTCGCGATTTAGGCGCTAAAATAAGAACGGACAATGGAGCCTTAGAGTTTTATTTTCCCGATAAACAGAACTCGGAAACCGTTCCCGAAACCAATTCATAACAAAATCCCTAAAATCTGGATTGATGTTGGTTGTTCTCTATTCGCTACGTCTAGCTATACTGACAGACAAATTTAGCAAGATAGGAATTCTAGTATGAAAATCGGCATCATTGGATTGGGAAACTTTGGCACCGCCATGGGCAATTTAATTGCCAACAACGGCTATCAAGTTCTCGGCTGGGAATACAACAGCGACGTTGTAGCCGAAATCAACCAAAAACAAACCAACAGCAAATTTCTCCCCGACGTTCCTCTCTCAAAAAACTTATCCGCTACCACAGAAGTCAAAACTGTTTTTGACAGCAGCCAAATGGTATTTATTGCCATCCCCTCTGTCTTTATTCAACCTACCCTAGAATCCCTCCGCGAACAAGTCAACCACGAAACCATTTTGGTAAACCTCGCCAAAGGCATCGACCGCCAAACCGGATTAACCGCCTTTCAAATTTTATCGAAACTTTTTCCTTACTGTTCCCGCGTCATGCTTTCCGGTCCTTCCGTCGCCAACGAATTTTCTCAAGGCATGCCTACTTTGGTTACCATCGCCGGACAAAATTCCAGCCATCTTTTAATGGTATCCCAAGTTCTAGATAACGACCATTTCCGTACCCGTTTTTCCGACGATGAAATAGGCGTAGAAATGGGAGGGGTTCTCAAAAATATCTACGCCATTGGATTGGGATTGTTCGATGGCAAATCCATCTATAGTATTAACTTTCGTTCCTCTTATATTACCTTAGCCCTCGAAGAAATGGCACGCATTGGTGTGGGGTTGGGAGCCAAACTAGAAACCTTTTTGTATATTTCTGGCATGGGTGATTTGCTGGCTACTTCTTTAAGCCAACACAGTCACAACCGCCGCATGGGAGAACTGCTTGCTAGCGATTTTTCTCTACCGGAAATTAAAGAAAAAATGGGTGTTCTGCCAGAAGGATATAATACCTTGAAAACGACCCTCTACATTGCTGAAAAATTGCACATTTCCCTTCCCCTGGCACGCGGTTTGTGGGAGGTGATTAATGGCAAATGTCAGGTGAATACGTTTATTAACTCGTTTATTAAAGATTTTATCGATTAGCAGCAAAAAATTCTTAATCTTTAATTATAGCACAAAAATATACAATCGTCAAATTAGAGTTGCCAAAACGCCCAAAATTGTCCGCAACATCCAACAATGCCAAGCCAGGTTTTCGCCAGCAATGCCCACGAAATTCTGGGGGGTGCGCCGTTTTCTGAAGCAATTTTTTGAAAATTTGACATACGACGCCTTGATTATGAAATTTCTAAAATCCTACCAAATTGGCTGAAAAAACGCAAGTTCGTTTTTCAATTGCGAAAATTCTCAAGTAGGGGATTGACAAAAAAATTGCCAAATTGGCAGGTTTGATTAAGATATTAAAACACAAAACCAAAATTCATCAGTTTTATAGATACATCTTGCTATACATTCAGTTGCCGCTGTTATTTTCAAATGCTATACAGGGAGCAAGATCGAGCAAACATCGACTCATCGCGCTGACTAGAACATTTTAAAAACTTAGGGAGAGACCTTCATTCGCAGGTGAAGCCGCATTTTTTCTAAATTCAACTAACTCCCGGGGAGGGTCTAACTAGTGGAATACAAAATTCGATACAAACCTGCCTTCTCAACCATCTTTGCCATATTGGGTCCGGGCGATCGCATTACGGCTGAGGCCGGTTCCATGACCAGCATGGATGCCGATCTTCACATGGAAACAAAATTTTCGGGAGGTTTGATTTCCGCCCTCCTGAAAAAGTTTTTTGGGCAAGAATCTTTATTGGTCAACACCTATAAAAACAAAAGCAATCGAGACTTACATATTGTTTTGAGTCGATCCGTAATTGGCGATATCGAAGCCTATACGCTGCAAAATAGTGAAATTTGCTTGCAACCCGGTGCTTATATTGCCCATACACCTGGTGTTGACATGGGCGTTGCCTTTGCTGGATTTGCCAGTTGGGTCGCCGGGGAAGGATTGTTCAAACTGAAACTTAAAGGGCGGGGAATTGTCTTTTTTGGAGCTTATGGCGGTTTAACGAAAAAAGAGATTTCTGGAGAGTATATTGTCGATAGCGGACATTTGGTTGCCTACCAACCCAATATTCGTATGGGAATTCGTCTCGCTGGCGGTCTTTTCAGTTCCATGACTTCTGGAGAAGGCTTGGTTAACAAACTAAAAGGAAGGGGAACTATTTATTTGCAATCGCGTAGTATCAACAGTTTGGTTAGATTTCTTAGTCCAAGAGTACGCAAGTAAAAAATATGAACGTAGAAATCCATTGTCAACCCGAAAGTGCGATCGCGCAAGTCACTTTAAATTCTCAAGAAAATTTATACGCCCAAGCCGGTTGTATGGTTTCCATGACCGCCAACATCGAAGCCAATACAACCCTCAGAAAGGGCAAAGGAGGCGGAATTTTCGGCGGTGTCAAACGCATGCTGGCCGGAGAATCTCTCTTTTTGAGCCAATTTACCTGCAATGGTAGCGAAGGACAAATCTATCTTGCCCCCAAGCTAATCGGCGACTTGATGGTATACGAACTCTCCGGAGAGGAATTGGTCGTTCAAGCAACTTCTTATCTAGCCAGTTCGGAAGACGTGGTTCTCGATATGGGATTTCAAGGCTTGAAGTCCTTTTTCTCAGGAGAATCCATCTTTTGGCTATCTCTATCCGGGGAAGGAACGGTCTTGCTTACCTCCTTTGGTGGCATTTACGAAATACCTGTCGATGGCAAATATATCGTCGATACCGGTCACATTGTCGCTTTTGAAAGGAGTTTGGACTTTCAAGTGACGAAAGCAGGATCGAGTTGGATTGGTTCGTTATTGGGGATTGGCGGCGAAGGATTGGTTTGTCGCTTTGAAGGGCAAGGAAAAGTTTACTGTCAAACCCACAACAACGGAGCATTCGGTCATATGGTAGGGTCGCAACTCCCCACTAAATAATTTTATTAGCAAGGAATCGAAATATGGTAGAAGAGCGCAGCGACTACACCTATCGTGTAGAACATACGCCCATTTATTCGGCTTTAACCGTAGACCTGGCAGCAAGTCAGTCGATTCTCGTAGAATCGTCAGCCATGGCAGGCATGGATTCTTCTTTGAACATGAAATCTTCCATGCGAGGGGGCATAGGTCAAAGTATTGGGCGTTTGTTTAGTGGAGAATCGTTATTTGTCAGTCAATTTACTGCCTCGAAAAGGGGCGGTAGTCTCTATCTTTCTCCAGCCATGCCAGGAGATATTGGTCACTACTATCTCGATGGAGAAACCAACTTAATGGTCCAATCCTCGGGATTTTTGGCTTGTAGCCCTAATGTAGAAACACAAACCCGATTTGAAGGCTGGCGGGGGTTTTTCAGTGGCGAATCCTTGTTTTTAATTCGTGCTGTAGGAGAAGGGGATTTTTGGTTTAGTTCCTACGGTGCGATTGTAGAGGTTCCGGTAACGGAAGAGTATATTGTTGATACGGGTTATATCGTTGCGTTTGAAGATACGTTAGATTATAAGGTGGAAGTCATTGGCGGCTTGTCTTTCAAGAATTTGAAAACCAGCATCTTTGGCGGAGAAGGTCTCGTATGTCGTTTTCAAGGAGAAGGAAAAGTTTGGATTCAATCTCGCAAACTATCTCACTTAATTAACTTTCTGCAATCGTTTCGCCAGAAATCAAGTAGCGGTGGTGATGGGGGCGATTGAGAATATATTCTTCAATCTCTGGCAATATGCAACCACTCTTGGCAACGTTGCCTGGTGTTGAGCGTAGCCGAAAGCCTGTGTTGAGCGTAGCCGAAACACAGAATATATATTGGGAATTTCAAAAATATTGCTCGTATATCTTATCCTGAAGGCGGAACCAAATCGCCGACACCGTCGAGAATCCAGTCGGGTTGGTAGGCAAATCGCCCTAAATCCGATTTCTTGGTAACCCCGCTCAGAACCAAAACCGTTTCAATTTCCGACTCGATCCCTGCTATAATGTCCGTATCCATGCGATCGCCCACAATCGCCGTTTCTTCCCGTCGCGCTTCTAACTTTTTCAAAGCATTGCGCATCATTAAAGGATTGGGTTTGCCCACAAAATAAGCCTTTGCCCCCGTCGTCATTTCCAACGGTGCCATCAGCGCCCCCGTCGCTGGAATAATGCCCTTTTCGCTGGGTCCAGTCACATCGGGATTGGTGCCAATCAGCTTGGCCCCATTGCGAATATGCTGGCAGGCGCGTTCCAATTTTTCATAGCTGTAACTGCGAGTTTCCCCCACCACCACATAATCCGGGTTGGTATCGTTCATGGAAAAGCCCACATCGTACAAAGCATTGATCAACCCCGCCTCGCCAATAACAAAAGCACTACCGCCCCGACACTGACGGGCTAGAAACGCCGCCGTCGCCAAAGCACTGGTGTAAAAATGCTCTTCGGCCACCGATACACCCAACCGCTTCATTTTCTCATGAAGTTCCCTCGGCGATCGCTCGCTACTATTGGTAAGAAACAAAAACTTCTTCTGCGACGTTTGCAACCAGTGAATAAAATCCGGTACCCCCGGCAGCAACCGATTGCCGTGGTAAATCACCCCATCCATATCGCAGACAAATGCATTCTTGTTGCGAAGTTCTTCCATAAAACCAACCCTAACTTGCTCTACTCCACCGTAACCGACTTCGCCAAATTCCGTGGTTGGTCCACATCCAACCCCCGCAACGCCGCAATGTGATAGGCAAGCAACTGCAAAGGAACCACCGTCACAATCGGCGACAGCAACTCATCAATCGCTGGCACCGACAACAACGTATCGAAAAGTTCCTCTGAATCCGCATTTCCTGCCGGCGTCACCCCAATCAACTGGGAATCCCTAGCTTTTGCCTCCTGGGCATTCGACAAAACCTTTTCATACACCAACCCCGGCATCGCCACCGCCACCACCGGTACTTTAGAATCCAACAGCGCAATGGGTCCGTGTTTCATTTCCCCTGCCGGATACCCTTCCGCATGAATGTAACTAATCTCTTTTAACTTCAAAGCGCCTTCCAACGCAATGGGAAAATTAATTCCGCGCCCCACAAAAATAAAATCCTGAGTCTCTAAAAACTCATGCGCCAAATCTTGAATCGACGAATCCTGGGTTTCCAAAATTTTCTCCACTTGTACCGGCAACTGGCGCAACCCATCCAACAACCTAGCAATTTCCTTCGCCGGAACCTGCTGCCGGCGGTATGCTAAATCCAACGCCAGCGCGTAAAACGCCATCAACTGTGCCGTAAAACTCTTCGTCGCCGCCACGCCAATTTCCACACCGGCATGGGCATTAATAATATGGGCACCCAAATTTCCCAACGAAGATTCCGGGCGATTGGTAATCCCTAAAATCCGGGCAGCATATGGTGGGGATGTATTGGCGCGTCGCTGCTGTTCCCGACTCAACGCCGCTAGCGTATCCGCCGTTTCTCCCGACTGGGTAACACCAATGGTTAGCGTATTGGGCATCAAAGGCGCTGGCGCGTAGCGAAATTCTGAAGAATGGGCAACGGAAGTGGGAATGCCTGCCAACTGTTCCAATAAATATTTGCCAATCAACCCCGCATGCCAGCTCGTACCGCAGGCTAAAATTTGGATATGTTCCACACCATCGAGTACAGCATCTGACAATCCCAAATCCAAAGGCGCTTGGTGACTGTCGGGTTGCCAATTATGGGCAAAATAGGCATCCAAACAAGTGCGAATCACCCCTGGTTGTTCGTAAATTTCCTTAAGCATGAAATGGCGGAAGCCCTGTTTTTCCACCGTTGTCGGGCTCATTTCCAACATGCGGGGAAATCGCCTCAACCTTTCCCCGTCAAAGTTATACAGTTCCACACCCAACGGGGTTAATCGCGCCATTTCGCCGTCGTTTAAATTTAAAACGGCTCTGGTGTGGGAAACAATGGCTGGGGTATCGGAAGCACAGAAAAATTCTCCCTGACCAAAACCAATTGCCAAGGGCGCTTGCTGTCTGGCTACCACTAACTCATCGCTGGAATCGGTATAAACTACTGCAATGGCAAATGCCCCTTCCAAATCTTGCACTGCCAGGCGGGTGGCTTCTAGTAAATCGGTATTGGGTTGTTGGAGATAATCGGCAATGAGGTTGGGAATGACTTCGGTATCGGTTTGCGAACTAAATTCGTATCCTTTTTCTTTTAGTTGTTCCCGCAGCTGGCGATGGTTTTCGATGATGCCATTTTGTACCACCGCTACCCGCGACGACATATCGCTGTGGGGATGGGCATTGTGTTCTTCTGGTTTGCCGTGGGTTGCCCAGCGGGTATGACCGATGCCGGTTTTCGCCGGATTTTCCCATCCATCCAGTTTTTCCCGCAGCTGGTAAATTTTGCCTTTTACCCGTACGCAATCTAGTTTGCCTTCCCAACTGGTGGCGATGCCAGCGGAGTCGTAGCCGCGATATTCCAGTCTTTCCAAACCCGATAGCAGAATTTCGGTTGCGTTTTGGGTGCCGATATATCCAACAATGCCACACATGAGGTTCGCTCCTGAAAA
>CAYZHY010000025.1:36243-39648 GCA_964477525.1 uncultured Geitlerinema sp.
GTTGCCCCTTGCGTTTTGGCATGGGTGCGATACAACTGTGCTATTTTTTCCCTTCGTTGGGGTGACTCTACCAGAGAAGCGATCGCGCCTACAATATCTTCCGGGCGTTGCAGGAAAATCGCCATTTCTTGATCTTGCAACCATTGGGCGGTTGCTGCTTCCTGGGGCATGGGCGAGGTAACGGTATCGGCGATTAACGGCAATTCGCAAGCCATAGCTTCAAATGTGGTCAATCCCCCCAATTTGGATACCATGGCATCGGATAGCTGCATGAGTTGGTGAATGCTGGGCATAAATTCCATCACGAAGATGTTGGATTTGACATCATGCTGGGCTAATTTTTGGCGGGCTTGGTTTGCCAACTGGCGATTTTTCCCGGCTAAAAATACCACTTGTATGTCTAAGTTGGCTGCCTGTTGCAGGAGGGTATCGAAAATTTTGGGTACGTTGCCACCGCCAATCCAACCCGCGTTGACCAGCAGGGTAAATTTATCGGGGTGCAAGCTGTATTCAGAACGTAGTTTGGTTTTGGTTTCCAGGTTCGCGGGTTGAAAATCCGGATGAATTGGCATACCACTGACCAAAATTTTATCCCTGTCAATGCCATAATCCACCAACTGCTGTTTTGCGGCTTCGCTGGCAACAAAATATTGCTGCACGTCTTGACAAGCCCAGCCGCGCCAGAAGCCATAACCGGGGTCGGTGACTACAGTGACCAAGCGAATGCGATCGCTCATTTGATATTCTTGCAACAAATAGGCAAAAAAATGTTGCAGCATGGGATGCACGGAGATAATGATATCCGGTTGATGGGTGGTTAAAAGTTTCCTACCATACGAGCGCAATCGTCGAAACCACCCTACGGATTCGTTGGGTCGCAGGGTATCGATGAACCGAAAGTAATATTGCACCCAATCTTGCCGATGGCGCAGCAACCAGTTATACAAATTCGCCAGCTGACGGGTCAAAAACGAAGCTTCTTCCAAAACCCGTATAATTTGACTTTGAATGGGATGGCTGTTAGAACTTTGACAAGCGATCGCATCTTGCAAGGCTCGCGCGGCGCTACGATGGCCGCCACCTGTGTCGGAGGATGCGATTAAGATGTTGGTTGGAGTTGCCATCTGTTAGCAATTCGAGTTAGGTGGGAGCATACCGAGCATGGGAAATTAATTAGAGGAAATATAGCATTTTTATCGACGAATTTGTAGGGGGAAACGGTATCGCCATTCCCCCCAAAGTATGCCAATCAAATAAAATACGATAGCCGTATTATTGAATTTTGTTGGATAGCATTTTGGCGCGAACCAGGGTTTTCAGGGAAACCAGAATGGAAGGATAGTTGCGTTGGCTTTCTAAAGTGCAACCGTAGCATTCGGGGGATTTGCCTACTTTAGACCGTAGCTTTTGGGCGGTTTCGGAGTGCCAAATCGCTTGGAAATCGTAATTGTGCGATCGCAAGTTGCCAAAGGCTTTGTTATCTTTCGGATTGTGGGCAAATTCTTCGCAACCGCTGACTTCCCCTTCGCTGCCAATATAGGCACCAAATGTACCGGCGCGACAGCAGAAATCATCTTTTTCTCCTAACAAGGTGCGACGATTTTGTTCTTGACTGATTAAATCCACCGCCGATTTCATGGCACCATCGTTATGGTTGTGGGTATGGTACAGAAACTTCAGTTTTCCTGATAGTACATCTTCCCGCACGCGATTGGTAATTTCTAAATATTTTTGTTCGAAAGGTTCTAATTGACTTTGCTGCCGTCGCTCTTCAAAAGAAGCCAGTTCGTGTTCGGTCATTTGAACGCTTTTGCGCATTAAATTTAAATTCCATTTATCGGGTTGCAGCACATCGCGTACTGTTTCGTACCATTCATCCATGATATCGGCATTATCCGGCGAGCAAACCGTACACAATTGTACATCTAATTGATCGTAGCCGAAGCGATCGCGCATGGTTTGCAAGCCAAACAAGCTATCAATGGTATTTTGATAGGCATCCCAACCGGGTTTGCGGGTATAGCGGAGGCTGTTGTTGGTTTCTCGAATCCCTTCAATACTCAAACTCCAGGTTAAATGCAAATCCGGGCAACGCTGCATGATGCGGTGGGTAATTTGAAACAATACCTCTGGCTTCCAGGCATTGGAAATAATATAAACCGATTTAACTGAAGTTAAGCGATAGGCAGCTTCGATGATTTCCGCTAAATTGCGATGGAGTGTGGTTTCGCCGCCGGAATAAACAATGACATTGAGATTGTCGCCGAGAGTAGCGTAAGTTTTCTCAATTTCTTCTAAAGATAGTTCGTTGGTTTTGGCATTTAACGTGTCGGCAAAGGAACAAAAATGGCAGCTATAGTTACAGCGAGTGGTAACAATGTGGGTCATCATCACGGGGTCGGGAACTTGACCGGTCATTTGGCTTTGAAAAGCATTCCACAACACCCGAGCAATGCTACGATCTTGGTTTGTAGCGATCGCATCAAATTCTTCTCGTTCCCACACAGAGGGATATTGGTCTAAATCGACCCCCAAACGTTCCATGCGATCGGATTCGGTTTTGGTAATTTCCCCAAGCATAATCGCTCCTCGTGCGTTTTCGTACGGCCAGCAGGGTCGCTGCTGTTGTGGTGTTTGTTATTCTATCGTTTTCAGCCATTGCCAACTACGTTTTACCCTGAGTGCCTTCGTTGGGTGCCCGCGATACCGCACAAAAAAAAGAGGGAGATAATCTCCCCCTTAGCATAAAAAAGCCAAACTGTCAAGCAGTTAAACAATCTGGCTGTGCAACTAGAAAACTGGCCATTGGGAAAAATCCCACGAACTAATAGGCTAGACCCATACTGCGGGTAGTTTCCGCGCCGAGATAAACCCGGATGCTGAGGAAGTCAGTAGGACAAGCCGTTTCGCAACGTTTGCAGCCCACGCAATCTTCCGTTCTGGGGGAAGAGGCAATTTGACCGGCTTTGCAGCCATCCCAAGGAACCATTTCCAGAACGTCTAGGGGGCAAGCGCGAACGCACTGGGTGCAGCCAATACAGTTGTCGTAAATTTTTACGCTATGAGACATGGAATAATTACTCCCAATGTATTCTCAACACCAATTTGGTTTAAAACAGATGCCACCAGGGAAAACTCCTGCATGAACCGAAGGAAGTTCTCCCCATCGTGACAAACTTTTTAACGACAGTTTACCGTATTGTTTATAAAGCTCTTAATTTTGCCAACCATAACTTAAAGTATTGTAATAAAAATAGTGGATCCTTGTTTGGAAAGCATGGGAGCATCGGTGCATCGGTGCTTCGGGGCATCGGTGCATGGAGGCGTCGGGGCATGGGGGCGTCGGGGCATCGGTGCTTCGGGGCATCGGTGCATGGGGGCGTCGGGGCATCGGATAAAACAACC
>CAYZHY010000026.1:0-38819 GCA_964477525.1 uncultured Geitlerinema sp.
ATTGGTAGTCGCCGTCGCGATCGATGGTCAAGTAGTCTATATAACTAGGAATCCCAGGATGGTCGAGCTGAGACAGCACTTGGGCTTCCCGTTCTAGCAGTTCTACGGACTTCCAATCTTGTAAGCCTACCAACGAAACGATTTTCAGGGCTACTTGTTCCCCGCTTGAAAGCTCCTGTGCCGCATAGGTGATACCAACGCCACCGCGACCTAAAATTCCTTGAATTTCGTAGCGGGAAGCAATTACGGTTCCTGGCTGATATGGAACGGACATGGTTGGTTGTTCAAGAATCTGACATTACCATGGTAACTGCTATCAATCTTGAAGTCAGTCGTTGCTGGAATTTTAATCTGAAAAGCCTTAAAAAAGGGAATTTTAGGCTCGTTCTTTTGGCAAAATGGTGTTAGCGATCGCTGGTTTCAGATTCGGGAAAGTAGCGATCGCGGAAATTTGTTATCTTTTTCGCTAACCAAATCTTCTCCATGGGGGGTTAACAATCCTCCAAGAATGAAGGTTGAAGCAAATTCGTCTCTTTTTTATAATTTTTGTCAATCAATTTCCTTTGACAATGGTTTGAATGCGATCGCTAAGGAAGTTTGTTTGTCAAATGTTACAGATTTTTGTTTTTAAGTATTACCTTCACTATTGTTAAAATCTTTATGTTCAAGCAATTAGATTTTATAGATTTCCGATGATGTCTGCATTTGCCTCAACAACCGCAACTTTTACGCATAACGGTAACCAATATTACTATACCAGCCTAGATAAAGCTGCCGAAAACGGCCTAGGGGATATTTCGCGCTTACCACGAACGCTGAAAATATTATTGGAGAATTTGCTACGGCACTATGATGGTGACTCAGTTACCGATGATGATATTTACGCCTTCAAAACTTGGCTCGAACAGCGTCGTGTCGACCGCGATATTGCTTATCGTCCAGCCCGAGTATTAATGCAGGATTTTACCGGTGTTCCAGCAATTGTGGATTTGGCAGCTATGCGCGATGCCATGCTGGAATTAGGGGGGAATCCTGAAAAGATCAATCCCTTACGACCGGTGGATTTGGTCATTGACCATTCGGTTATGGTTGATGCCTATGCTGCTGCTAGTGCGTTTGAGACCAACGTTAAAACAGAATTTGAACGTAACCGCGAGCGTTACCGCTTCCTGCGCTGGGGTCAAGAAGCATTCAATAATTTCCGCGTTGTGCCACCTGGTACTGGTATCTGCCATCAGGTGAATCTGGAATATTTGGGTCAAGTTGTATGGACAGAAACAACAGATGATGGCAAAACTTGGGCTTACCCAGATACTTTAGTTGGCACTGATTCTCATACCACCATGATCGATGGATTGGCGATTCTCGGTTGGGGGGTTGGTGGCATTGAAGCTGAAGCAGCAATGCTGGGACAACCTTATTCCATGAAGCTTCCAGAAGTGGTGGGATTTAAGCTGACTGGTGCTCTTCCTGAGGGGGCAACTGCTACCGATTTGGTGCTGACAGTAACCCAAATGCTGCGGGAATTTGGCGTTGTTGGCAAATTTGTTGAATTTTATGGGGATGGCCTGAAAAATTTAACGCTAGCCGATCGCGCCACCATTGCTAACATGTCTCCCGAATATGGGGCAACTTGTGGTTTCTTCCCCATTGATAATGAAACGCTAAACTATCTGCAATTTACTGGGCGCGATCCCGAGCGGATTGCGTTGGTGGAAGATTATACCAAACGCCAAGGCTTATGGGCAGGTGAAGGCGCTTTGGAACCGGTGTTTAGTCATTATCTGGAACTGGATTTAAGTCAAGTAACCGCTTCCCTGGCCGGGCCCAAACGTCCACAAGATCGGGTGACGCTGCCCAACGTTCCTGCCAACTATACGGCAACCTCTGGAATCGAAACCCCGCGCCAGCAGCAAGTTGAGCGAGAAAACTATCAGGTAAGCGATGGCGATGTTGTCATTGCAGCCATCACCAGTTGTACCAATACCTCCAATCCTGCGGTGATGCTGGGAGCAGGTTTGCTGGCACGGAATGCCCGTCAGCGTGGCATAACGACAAAACCTTGGGTGAAAACATCACTAGCACCGGGATCGCAAGTGGTCACTGATTATCTGGAACAAGCCCAGTTGCAGGAAGACCTAGATGCCCTCGGTTTTAATCTGGTCGGGTATGGGTGTACTACCTGTATTGGCAATTCCGGGCCACTGTATGACCCCATTGCCAAGGCCATTGATGCTCAAGACCTTAATGTAGCTGCAGTGCTATCGGGGAATCGCAATTTTGAAGGGCGGATTCATCCTCAGGTAAAATCAAACTATCTGGCATCACCGATGTTGGTGGTTGCTTATGCCCTTGCTGGAACTGTCCGCGCGGATCTGTATCAAGAACCTTTGGGGTATAACGAACAGGGTCATCCTGTCTATCTCCATGAAATCTGGCCCAGCCAACATGATATTCAGAACTCCATCCGTGATGCTATTACACCGGAGATGTTCCAAAAGCGTTATAAGGATGTCTTCGCTGGGGATGAAGAATGGAATAGCTTTGATGTTACCGGTAGCTTGACCTATCCTTGGAATCCAGACTCCACCTATATCCAGCACCCACCGTATTTTGATGGGATGCCTACGGAAAAACCGGGTGCTTCTGGTAATATCAAAGGCGCTCGTGTTTTAGCGTTGCTAGGCGATAGTATTACCACCGACCATATTTCCCCTGCTGGTTCAATTCCCGAAGATATGCCGGCTGGACAATATTTGAAAGCCCATGGCGTGCCAAAAGAAAATTTCAATTCCTTTGGATCCCGTCGCGGGAATCATGAAGTGATGATGCGTGGCACGTTTGGCAATATCCGCCTTCAAAATAAAATGACTTCCGATAAAACTGGTGGCTGGACCCGCCATATTCCCTCAGGAGAAGTTTTACCCATTTATGATGCTGCTATGCGCTATATCGATGAGGGAACTCCCTTAGTTGTCATTGCTGGCAAGGAATACGGCGCTGGTTCCTCCCGGGATTGGGCTGCCAAAGGCACACGACTACTTGGGGTGCGAGCTGTAATTGCTACCAGTTTTGAGCGCATCCACCGTGCCAATTTAGTGGGAATGGGCGTGTTGCCACTGCAATTTACCAATGGAGAATCTGCGGAATCGCTGGAATTAACCGGCACCGAACAGGTAAATATTACTGGGCTTGATGGCGAAATTGCTCCGCAAATGACCGTGCAGGGTCAATTTAGCCGCGATAATGGTGACGTCATTACCACCAACCTTACTTTACGGATTGATACCGCTGATGAATTGAAATACATCGAAGCTGATGGTATTTTGCATTATGTTTTGTATGAACTGTTGGAACGTTAAATAACGCTCCTCGCGATCGCGTTTCTAGTTTGTGATTGAAATCCAGTGTAGGGATCGAGCGATCCCTACAATTCTTAATATTATTTCCCTAAAACTATGCAAGATATAATACCATTTCTTGAAATTTCTGTAAGAGGCCATCGTTTTGGTAGGGGCGCTCGCGCGTTGCGCCCCTACCGGGATAATTGGAAAAATTCAAGACGATTGTTGTTTGGCAGACATGCTATTAACAAAAAAGAGTCTAGCTGCATTGAATAAATTTGATGAATATCTAGAAAAATCCATCGAATCAAACTTCGCGTGCAAGTTTTTGACAAAACTTAGATTTTCATTTGCCAAAAAGAATCTCTATTTCCTGGTCAAGGGCAATGGGATGGTCGAGCCTTGCCACCGATCTAAACAAGTATACGAATTTACGATTATTCGGAGTAGACAGAAAATACTTTCCCTAGCATATATTGAGAATCAAAGTCTTTGGCATTGCTGTTGGGAGGTTGGAAGCAAATAGCTACTTTGGCAATGCCTGGCATGAGATCGGCTACCCGTTCCAGAATTTTGTCCGTATCTTCTACTAACTGTTCGGCAATTTCGTTGTGGGTGGCGACGATGAAGAAAGTTCTGTTGCCAGTACTATCGGGAGCAAAACCAAAGTGACAAATTTGCAGGAGATTTTGCGTACTGAGGTCTAAACCATTACAAAAATGGAGGATAAGTGCCTGATAAAAAGACTCCTGTAAAGAACGGTCTGTAAAATTGTTTTGCAAAAACATGGGTGTTTCCTCGATAGGATTTGCTGTTGCCTGTAGCACTCCTTCAATGAAAAGTGCTATTCTAGGCTTCCTCTTACTATTAGAGTACCCGTTTTTCTGGAACGATCGCGCGATCGCCATCTGCTATGCTCGCGATCGCGATCGTATTTTGTAGCGATCTAGATCGAACTTTGAACAGTGATGGTGCCAAAAGTATCCCCAAATACGGATTTTGCCTTGTTGGCGAGTTGGGATACAATAAAAAATTTGCAGGCAACCCTATCGCAATCGCAAAGGAGACCCCCTCATGGCGCAACTATACTACGATGCAGATGCCAATCTCGACCTTCTCAATGGCAAAACAGTCGCTATCATTGGGTACGGTTCCCAAGGTCACGCCCATGCCCTCAATCTAAAAGAAAGCGGCGTGAATGTCATTGTTGGTTTGTATCCCGGTAGCAAATCCAAAGCCAAAGCCGAAGCCGAAGGCTTGACGGTTTATTCGGTTGCCGAAGCTGCCAAAGCGGCTGATTGGATTATGGTTTTGCTTCCCGACGAAGTCCAAAAAACCATTTACCAACAAGAAATTGCCCCCCATTTGACTGCCAATAAGGTCCTTTCCTTTGCCCACGGTTTTAATATCCACTTCGGTCAAATCGATCCTCCCTCGGATGTGGATGTGGTCATGGTAGCTCCCAAAGGTCCGGGACATTTGGTTCGCCGTACTTACGAACTCGGAGAAGGTGTACCTTGTTTGTTTGCCGTTCAGCAGGATGCTTCCGGTCAAGCTCGCGATCGCGTAATGGCTTATGCTAAGGGCATCGGTGGTACCCGCGCTGGCATTTTGGAAACCAGTTTTCGTGAAGAAACAGAAACCGATCTATTTGGCGAACAAGTGGTCCTCTGTGGCGGTCTCAGCACTCTGATCAAATCTGGGTTTGAAACCCTGGTGGAGGCTGGTTATCAACCGGAACTGGCTTATTTTGAATGCTTGCACGAGGTGAAACTCATCGTCGATTTGGTGGTAGAAGGTGGTTTGGCCAACATGCGCTACAGTATCTCCAATACGGCGGAATTCGGTGACTATACCCGTGGTTCCCGCATTGTCAACGACCAAACCCGCGCGGAAATGAAACGTATTTTACAAGAAATTCAATCGGGCGAGTTTGCTCGGGAGTTTGTGTTGGAAAACCAAGCCGGCCGTCCAGTTCTCACTTCTATGCGCCGTAAAGAGGCAGAACATCCTGTGGAAGAAGTTGGTAAAGATCTACGGGCTATGTTTAGCTGGTTGAAAAAACGATAAGTTCTCTTTGGCCATCAGTCATGATGTCTGCGTTCTTTCTTGTAGGAAAACAATGGCTGATGGCTATTTTATTTACTGGCACTGAACGGTGGGTAGAGGTAGAAGATGTTGGCTATAGGGTTTGATTTTTTACGAACAAATATCTATTTGTACGCAGCTTAGATGTTTGGGTAAAGGCGTCTCAAAAAACCTCCCCTTTTTTATGGCGATGCCCACCGCCTATATAGTATGTGGTATTATACCCCAATTCCCTTTTTTTGTCAATAGATTTTCATTGATTTTTCTTCTTTTTCTCTTCATCTAGCTTTTCAAAAGCATCTTCTGCCCGTTCGTTGGGGTCAACGCCAGGCTGCCAGTTTTCCGGAACCAACCCCATCATCACACGGTTGATGGTGTGACGGGTATTGGCACTAGCACTTTTAAGGGGTTCTGGCAAAAAGCGATCGCCAAATCCAATAAATACAACCGCCAAAAGAAAAGGAATGAGAATTCGCAGGGGTTTTTTTTGCATAGGTCGATCCACCTTGCCTCAATGTAGATCCACTTCCATTATCGGATCGATATCCGCCCAATGACATGGGTGAAAACCGTTCTTCACAAAAAGAATTACTCTACAAACGCCTCTGGATATTGATAGTGCCAACAATAGACAGCTTCTAGTTGGGAAGCTAGAGAAATTAATGTAGATTCCGCCGCTGGTTTGCCAATTAACTGTACGCTTACTGGCAACCCATTGTCATCAAAGCCGACAGGCACAGCGATCGCCGGTTGTCCGGTAGCGTTAAAAGGCGGACAAGAAGCAATCCAACGGGTAATATTGTCTAGCGTTTGTTCTAGAGAAAGTTGGGACCACTCGCCAACCCGAATTGGCGGATGCAAAAGCACCGGCAAAACCAAAACATCAATATCTTGGAAAAACCCCACAATTTGCCGTGACAGAATCTGTATATGTTGAATGGATTGCAGGTACTCGCCGGCTGTAATTTGTTCTCCCTTCTGGAAAAACATGCGATTGATGGGGTCCAACGCCGATGGGGGAATGCCTGCAGAAGAAACCGCAGCCGCAAAAATTGTCGTAAACGGTTCCACCAACCCTTCAAAATTCGGACAGGCTTCCGTAGCTTCGTGACCGAGTTCGCACAAACGCTGCGTCGTATCCAAAACTGCTTGTTTGGCCGTGGCATCGGCCGGTGGCAAACCAGAAAAAGAAGTAGCGTAGGCAATTCGGACCGAACCAGTCGCTTGGCGGGTGGCTTCTAAAAACGAGGGATTGGGTTTTCCTAACCAGTAAGGATCTCCACAAATATATCCCGACATGGCATCCAACAAAGCCGCCGCATCGGCAACCGTACGTGCAATGGGACCGTCTGTGGCCATGCCATGCAAGCGATCGCCAACAGGGGCCGATGAAACCCGACCGCGAGATGGTTTGATCCCCACCAAACCGCAACAAGCCGATGGAATCCGGATGGAACCACCCCCATCCGACCCTTGGGCCACCGGCGACAATCCGGCAGCAACGGCAGCAGCAGCACCACCGCTAGATCCGCCAGGAGTGCGTTCTAGGTTCCAAGGATTGCGCGTAGGGGGAAATCCTTCTGGTTCGGTATAAGGAAGCGAACCCAGTTGGGAAGTAGCCGTTTTCCCCAGCAAGACAAACCCAGCTTCCCGCAGTTTGGTAACCATGCCATCTTCATGCTCTGGTATCTGGTCTTGCAACGACGCTACACCAGCGGAACAAGGCATTTGCGCCACAGCATTTAGATCTTTAATGGGAATGGGAACGCCAAAAAAAGGTGGTAGGGATGCTAGGTCGTTGGTAGCAGCCAGTTGTTCGGTTTTGGCTTTGGCATCGCTACGGGCCAACTCCGACATAACGGCAAAATGGCTACCAATTTGGGGGTCGTATCGCTCTATTCTTTCTAAATAGAAATCTAACAGTTCCAGGGGAGAGATTTCCTTTTGCCGGATGCGTTTGGCTTGTTCTAAAGCTGGTTGAAATGCGAAATCGATGTTTTGCATGGGGAAATTCCCGGTTCGTTCTCTGGGTTCCTACAGTGCAGGGAAATTGCCGTTTCATTGTATCAAACTTGAACTGAGTTACCAGAGCCAACACCCACAACTATCTACTTTGAAAAAAAACCTGAAAATACAGTTTTCGATCGCATCTAGGCTGAAATTGTGGGCAAGGCTTCGCGATCGCTTGACCTACAAAAGTATACTATTTCTGAAAAATAACAATAAAACAACAATTGTCTTGCATTTTCCAATCATCCCGGTAGGATCGCAAAGCATAAGCGTACCTACAAAAAACACTCCAATTATTTCTTGCAAAAAATCAAAGAAATGGTATAAAATTAAATGCGCTACGACGACAAATGTGGTTTTAAAAACGGGACTAACCGGGAAACCGCCACAAAAAAATATTCCCCGCAATGAGACGGGGAAAACTGGCTTGCGCAACCATAGCAATGTTTGGTTGAGGTTTTGGGTATTAGCTGACCTGCTGCATTGGGCCACCTTTCAACAGGGAGCCATCTTCCACAGCAATAGGTAGGTGTTTCTTCAAAATCATGTGTCGTTGGGAATCGAAGCTAAGAATGCCTTCGTTTTGAAATTTACTCAACAGACGAGTAATGGTAACGCGGCTAGTACTAATGGCGTTGGCAATTTCTTGGTGAGTCAAGCGAATGCCAATTCGGGTTCCTTCCGGCGTTCCTTCACCCATTTCCTGTTTGAGCAGTTGCAAAAGCTGTTGCAACCGCGCTTCTACGCGACGCTGTCCAGCAATCGCCAGCAATGCTTCTACTTGCTGCAACCGTCGGTTCATCTGTGGTAACAACTGCTGTGCTAGTGCCGGCGAAGATTCAACTTCCGCCATGGAGTACCAAGTTAAATATACATCTGACTGAGCTTTGGCTTGATAGGTTTGTAACGAAGTCAGCCAAGAACCAAAACACATGGAAGGTCCGACCCAACCTACCAAACCTTCTTCTCCAGTCGGATAAAGCGTGCTCACTTGGACGTACCCTTTACAGACCTGCCAGATACCGCGAATCTTTGTTTCGAGTGCTTGGCCCTTTTCGTAAAAGAGCAAGCGACGTTCTGCTAGGCGTTCGTGAAGTGTCTCGGAACGAGAATCGCAGCGCTGGGTTTTTAAAATACTCTCAGAAATGGTTGGCATGCCTATCCAAACCAGCATCACTATAGCTGGCTACTACAGTTACCTGGTATTAGGTTAATACAAATGCCATATAAACTAGGTAAAGAACAGGTAATCATTTGTTTAAAAAAAAGATAATGGCTTCAACGCCTGCTGCCAAACCAGCTATGAATTAGTTATTTGAAGAACTGCTATCTACCAGAGATGCGTGAATTTCTGCAATTTGGGAGTGAGATACAGAAGAGTCCGCTGATTCGTTGGTTTGCTGGGACTTGTTGTCTGATACTTCCATATTCCCCACAATTCGCCGCCGTAGTTCGCTGCGTACTTGGGGTAATAAATACCGTTGTTGCCACTGTTGCCACTCTTGCCAGTACTGATGGCGTACTTGTTGCAACCGAGAAGCCAAAGCTGGCATGGATTTTTGCCAGTTACGATTGTTGCGTTGGGTTAAAACTTTCTCTAAAACCAGCGAATCTTGCATGGCTCCCAATATATCCTGAATTTGTTTCATTTCCCGAACTACATCTTTATAGGCATCTTCGGGATAGGCACACAAACTCAATTGGTAGCGAACTCGTTTCACCTGCTTGCGCAAATCGTGCAGGCATTCTCCATAGTCTGCGTATAAGTTCTCAATGGCTTCTGGAGTTAAATCTTTATCTGGCAGCCAGTTGCCTTCGCTATAGCGAACGCCTACCCACCAACCGGGATGCAAAAACAACTGACTTACGGTGGGACCGATTAAATCCGGCAATACGGAAGGTAAGGACATTTCAGCAATGCTAGTGTATTGAGGATGGGCTAGCCACGCTTGCAATTGCTCTTTCATTTGTAAATAGCGTTTGCCTTTGAGGGTGGAACGCACTTCTTTGAGAGCGTCTTGACGTTCTTGTTCTAAAACTTCCAAGCTTTTTTTCAGGTTTTTCTGTTCCTTACTCGGTAGATAGGCGAGGTAGTTTTCCGATAAATCGGCCATGAGAACGTCTAAGTCTCGTAATGTTCCCAAACGACGAGAAACTTTACCGATTTTTTTCTCGCCGGCTGCCTCTGGCAACTCCAATGCTACGGCCAAAGTACGGATAACCGAACGCAGGCGACGCATTCCTACCCGCATTTGATGCAGATTTTCCGGATCTTTATCTTCCAGTACTTGTTTTTCATACTTGGTGGCTTTTTGAAAAGCTTTTTCAATAGCTGTGTAAGCTTGTTCGCCTAGTGTAATGGATTGCAAAACCATAGCGTTCATAAAATCACCCTTTACCCTTTTCTGTAAATTGCTAATTTTATTTTATTTTACTTTATAGATAGCTAATAATATGGTCTTGTCATTGAGTAGCGATCGCGTTTTCCTCCCTACCAATTCAGCGATCGCTAGCATGCTTGATTTCGGAGTAGCTACTACATCTTAATTTAAAAAATACATTATATCATTGTTTGGCAAATATTGCAACCAAAAATCTTGGAGAAATTGAGTCTTGGAAGATGGGGAAGTGCTTGTCTTGCAAAGCTTTCATGCTCCCATGCGCCAAATTTCGCTATAATAGTTCCTGATAGTAAAGTTCGATCGATCGCTATGACAGAAGGTACACTTCGCGACCCGTATTTACTATTTCAAATATTGGTTGCTGTTTTGGTAGGTGGCTTTTTCCTTTGGCAAGCTTGGAAAGCCTGGTTATCCGTCAAGCAATAGTTGCGAAATTGCAAGGAAACAAATCAACGCACCACGACCAACCAATATCGTAGCCACAACTCAATTCTACATTGATTCCTCCAAGAGCTTCCTCTCCATAGAAAGCTCTTTTTTTATTTTTATCTGTGAACCCCCTGCCCTACATACAGGAAAAACAGGAGAAACAGCAGTGAAGGCAGAATTTTTTTCTCAAAACCAATCCGGATTCCGTAGAAGAGTTTTGTAGAAAGAATTGGAAGCGTCACGAGAACTTCTTCTATGCGTACTTATGCCTCTTTATTTCTGCTAGGTACTTTATTCCTAGCTGCCACTCCTTACAAAAACAGCAGCACACCTTCTACCCTAACCGTTCAAGTAGAAACATTCCCTGACTTACAACCACATCGGGGAAGTGGAAGACGTAGTTAGAGCAGAATTTGGATACGGTTTCTAGCGGGAGAACGAACAAAAAACCGGTCACGTCTTTTGTTTTCCTTTCATTAGAATGACTTGGTTTCCTTACCTCCCGCACTTTTTAATTTTTTTTGTTTCATCATATATTTTTTGAAAAAATCCGGAATTGAGCGAGAAAACCGGAAAAGAACATAAGAAGTGATTTGAACCTATAGGTTTACTTCAGATGAATTTTCATAAACATCTTGTATTACTAACCACTTTCTTCCTATCTTTCAGCAGCTTCTTGATGCCAACAGGGAACAGCTTTTACCTAAGTAGCGAACTTCAATCTACTTCTCTGTTGGTTGATAGCGCTCGCAAGGGCAATACATCTCCCAATCCTGGAGATGGCAGGCGCGATAATGCTAAACCAGTTTACCGAGCTGTATTTTTTATTTTATAGTCATTAAAAATAGAAAACTGCTTTCGATCCTACTTCGACTTCAATCTTCACATTTAAGGTCAAATTGCTATAGATAGATGGATGTTGCTGTTGAGGCGTTCTATGCTTTTCAACATTCTAATGCCCAAACCAAGCTAGCCATGCCAACCCAGCTTCTATGACGTAAAATACGCTCACGACTTTCATTTCCGACCAACCAGATAGTTCTAAGTGATGGTGTAGGGGAGCCATTTTCAAAAGGCGTTTTCCTACACCCTTTTGATTTTTGGTAGATTTGTAGTAGCCAACTTGGGCAATTACAGAAAGCGCTTCCACAAAAAAGATACCACTGAGAACGAACAGCGACCACAAATTCTGGCTGAGCAAGGCAATGGCAGCCAAACCACCACCAATTGCCAAGGAACCAGTATCTCCCATAAACACTTTGGCGGGGTTGCGATTGTATGCCAAAAATCCCAGGCAGCTACCGGCAAAACAAACAGCAAATGTCGCCAAGGCAGTATCTTGGGAAGCAACAATGGTAGCCAATCCCAAAAATGCGATCGCGCTGGTTCCCCCTGCCAAGCCATCCAGACCGTCGGTGAGGTTGGTAGAGTTGCTTTCGGCGACTAAAACAAAAACCGCCAATCCCCAAAAACTCCATCCCAAAGCTAAGGAAATGCCGCCAGGCAGCCACACTGTAAAGACAGCAGCCAGATGGCCAGCTTCCATCCATGCCAGCCACAGACAAAACAAACCAGCTAACACCACTTGCAGCAGCAATTTCATTTTTGGGGAAATTCCCTTGTTAGAACGCCGTCGCAGGATTTGCCAGTCGTCTAGGAAGCCAACGAAGGCATAAGCCAAACTCAACGTTGCCGCTGCTAGGACATTTGGCGACCAACCCGACCAAAACAAAGCCAGCAAAATTCCTACGGGAACAAAAAAAATTCCCCCCATGGTTGGCGTTCCAGCTTTACTTAAATGGGACTGGGGACCATCCTCGCGAATAAACTGTCCGGCTTCGATCGCCTGTAACCAAGGTACGGCCCAAAATCCTACAAGTGTGGTTACAGCTGCACAACACAGCATGGGGAGAGTTAACGAGTTAGCAGGAGTTTCCCACTTGCTATGTTGCCAATCCCAAATTAGGGTTGTTGCGATCGCGGCGATGGTGGCAGCGATCCATAAAACTGTTCCAGATATCTGAAATTTTCTAGTTGCTGGTTCCACGGCCCTCAAACATTTCCTGCTTCGATCGTTCCTTATTTTGTCAGTTAAACATAACGAACAGCTGTCCCCAAAGAAGGGAATCATTTAGGGACAACTGCTGTTCGGTAGCTACCGTCGCTACAATTAAACTTCAGCTTCTTCGGATTCTACCTCAAATTCGGTTTCTTCAACGCCGATGAGTTCGGTAATTTCTTGTTCTTCTTCTGGTACTTCCGTTTCTTCTTGAACTTCTCGGGGAATTAATCGCCCCGTACTTTCCAACCAGTTTAGAATAGAAGTATTCTGTTTCAGGGGAATGACAGGGGCATTTTGGTAGCGTGGTTCCGTGCGTAAAGATGGATTATTTCTCATAAGAGCAAAAAACCAGATAAAAATTCAACAACAGTTGAGGTTCGGCTGTGGTATGTAGACAATAGAGAGAACGACTCGATTTTGATTTGGTTGGCTTCTTTGGTATTGAGGTACCTATATGACTATTGGCAAAATGGAACTGCTAGAAGCGATCGCACCGGTCAATCGCGGTTTGCTAGCATCGGAGACCGACAAACAATCCATTTTAGCAGCGATCGCTAGACTGGAAGAACGCAATCGGATTTCCCAACCGCTAGAAGCCACAGAACTTCTGGACGGGAACTGGTTGCTTTTATATACCACCAGCCGAGATTTACTCGGCATCGATAGCTTTCCCCTAGCTAAGTTGGGAGCAATTTACCAATGTATCCGGGTCAACGAATCCCAACTCTACAACATTGCCGAGGTAGAAACGTTGCCCTTTCTGGAAGGCTTGGTGAGCGTCACCGCTCGATTTGAACCCAGTTCCCAACGCCGGGTCAATGTTTTCTTCCAGCGATCCATTATAGGGCTTCAACGAGCAATTGGCTACACGCAACCCAACGATTTAATTCATCAAATCGAACAAGGAAAATCCCTAGCAGCCATCGATATTTCCCTTTCCCAAAACAACGGCCATTCTACCTCCCAACCATCCCGCAACCGCCAAGGATGGCTGGAAGTGACCTATCTCGATGAAGACTTGCGCATCGGTCGCGGCAACGAAGGCAGCGTTTTTGTTCTAAAAAAAGTCCCCTATTAACGCTATGTTTGGGGATGGCGAACGAAATTTTGTCAGGAAACATCGGCGATCGCCTCCAGAGATTTCAATTTTACCTTAAATTTCAAATTATCTATGCAATTTTGGCATCTTTCCCAACAACATTTAACACTTTTAGCAACCTGTCCCCGTAAATTTCAATATATTTTTTTAGAACAGCTCTCCTCTCCAGTAGATATCCACCAACAAAACCTCAAAAAATGGGGCAGCTGCCTCCACAAAATTCTCCAACAGCGAGAAAAACAACTTCCCATCGACAAAATTTTACAAGCCAATCCGCAAATTGCTGCTTCCCTGCAAGCTTTGCTGGAAACGGTTCCGGAACTAGACGACTCTTCTCCCCAACAGTGTCAGTTTCGTCAAGCCGAACACCAGCGGGTCTTGCCTTGGAATAAATTCTTATTGACCGCCATTTACGACCTACTCATTTTTAAAGAAAACGAAGCCAAAATTATCGACTGGAAAACTTCGTTTGCCCCCAAACAAACCCAGCAATTACAAAATCGCTGGCAAACCAAACTGTATTTATTTTTATTAGCCGAAACCAGTCCTTACCCACCAGAACAAATTTCCATGACCTACTGGTTTGTTCCTAACAGCCGCAGTTTGGCAACAGAGAATTCCAAACAGCGATCGCTCTCCCCAAAATCGGTGGTTTTTACCTACAGTTCTACTTGGCACGAACAAATCCGCCAGCAACTAGCTACATTACTCCACAAACTAACCCAATGGTGGCAAGCTTACCACCAACAAGACCAAGACCTACCCAAAGTAGACATAGAAGCTGGTTTGTGTTCTAAGTGTCAGTTTGCTCCCAGTTGCCAGCGTGCCGTTGTTGGAGAAATGCCAGGACAAACCACCACCAGCGATTTTCCCACGGATGTTGCCAGCATCCCAGAAATTCCTGTATAAGTTTTCTCAAATATAGTATTTTCAATCAAAAAATGATAAGATTTTCAGTTTGAGCCAGTCATTGCGAGTCATGCTAGCCACGCCATCTACGCGCTACAATCCCCTACACAAACCCAACCAAGTCATTTGCGGTACCGGACAAACCGTCGTTATTACTGGATGGACGGTGCGAAACACCATAGCCAAACACTTACAGCCTCGCGAATACGCCGCTATCGGTCAGCTGTACAGTGCGACGCGGGGCATTAATTTATTGATTCGCAATTTAATTGCCAATCCCCACGTACGCTATTTAGTCATTCTTGACGCTACCAAAGAAGACAAAAACGCCAGAGCTTGCGAATGCCTGCGCGATTTTTTTAAGCATGGATTTGATGCTGGCGTTAGCGATACCGGTCGTTCCTGTTGGGTAATTAACTCACCAGTACCAGGGTATATCGATCGAGAAATTCCCGCTCCGGTGTTGCAACAATTGCGAGATGCCGTTGAGTGGCGGTTGGTGACCGATAAAGATAGTGCCTGCCAACTGGCCAAATCCTATGCCAGTCAAGATTGGCAGCCACCGTGGGGAGAACCTCAAGAGTTTCCGTTGGTTGAAAATACACCTGAGATTCTCCCAGGACCAAGATATGGCCATCGCATTGAAGGCAAAACCATTGCCGAAACTTGGGTCAAAATTATCCACCGCATCAAGACGACGGGAACCCTTCGACCAACTGGCTACGACGGTCGGTGGCAGGAACTGATCGATCTGGTCGCGGTTATTACCGAGGAACCGGAGGATTTTTATTTCCCCGAACCCAATTACTTACCTGTCGATCGCGACTTCATAAAGGAATACATTCAAACAATCCTGAATGATGCTCCCTATCGCGAAGGGGTAAAATATACCTACGGCCAGCGGTTGCGTTCTTGGTTTGACCGCGACCAGGTGGAACAGGTTATCGAAAAGCTAATTGGCGAAATTGATGCTGCTAGCGCGGTAATGTCGTTGTGGGATGTTCGCGATCACGATAAAGGTGGAAGTCCCTGTTTGAACCATATTTGGGTTCGAGTGGTAGACAACGAACTATCGCTGACGGCAACGCTACGTAGCAACGATATGTTTGCGGCTTGGCCAGCGAATGCCATGGGATTGCGAGCTTTACAAAAGCATATTCGCGATCGAATCTGCGATCGCACTACCTATCAATTACGACTAGGTCCGTTGATAACGATTAGCCAGTCGGCCCATATATATGATGATTGCTGGGAGAATGCCGATCGCTTGATTCAAGACCAATATGCCAATATTGTCAACTCCCGAGATTTTTACGATCCCTCTGGCAATTTCCAAATCGAACTAGAAAACGATCGGATCGTGGTACAGCGGTTAACCCCTGGTAGTGGCGAAGTGGTGGCTACCTATCGCGGTAAAAAGCCGTTGAATTTGATGCGGGATATTTGCGCGGATGCTCCTGTTCTCCATGCCGAACATGCGGGGTATTTAGGTATGGAACTGCAAAAAGCGTACAACTGTCTGACCAACGATATTCCTTATATGCAAGATGCTTAACCATCAGCGACCCACTTGGGATGAATATTTTTTGATGCTAGCGAAATTGGCAGCCACCCGTTCTACTTGTTTGGCGTTTCCCGTGGGAGCTGTTGTTGTCAAGGACCGACAAGTGCTGGCAACAGGATATAATGGAGCTCCTAGCGGTTCGCCGCACTGCATCGCACAAGGGTATTGCTATCCGGGATTGAGTAGCTGCGATGCGAGTAAAGAGTTGCCGTCGCGCGCGGTTCATGCGGAAGCCAATGCGATCGCGCAAGCTTCCAAACACGGGATTGCCACTGCCGGTGCTAGCATTTACGTCACTTTGGAACCTTGTTTGTCCTGTTTGAAACTATCGATTTCAGCGGGAATTTGCGAAATTTTCTACGAAACGCCGTTTAACAGTGGGGAAAGTGCCGTGGCAAGGGATATGTTTGTCAGCGAGGGGTTGGTGTCTTTACAGCAAATTCATTTGTCCGAAGCGATCGCCGAAAAAGCTTCTTTATCTCTGCTCAATCCTACTTCTGTTGCCGGACAATCTCCCCAAGCTTTTGACAAATAGTTCAAAATATGGTAAAAGAGAAGCTCCCTAGAGCAGGCCGGAAATGGCACTAGGGAGACGGAATTTTTTTGCCAGACTAGGGACGTTTGCTGCGGCGAATTTCAGTAACTTGGTCTGCCATTTCCAGAATCGATGCTGGCATATCCGTACCGGTAAGTACGATATCTATATGATGGGGACGTTGGTTCAAAAATTCCAATACATCGGCTTCTGAAATCAACCCCAAGTTGGTGGCTAAACTCAACTCATCGAGAACCACAAAGTCATATTGGCTGGCCAGTACTACGTCTTGAGTGTGTTGCCACAACTGTTTGAGGGAATTGAGTTCCACTGTTTCCAAATCGGGGGTATCAACAACGCGCATCAAATCGCAACGCAGCCAATCCAAACACTCACCAAACTTCATGGGGTTTTGATGGCCTTGCTGGATGCCACCTTTGAGGAACTGTACGATCAGAACGGAGGTTCCCTGACCGGCAATCCTAAACGCCTGCGCCATCACGTTGGTAAAGAAGCCGCGGTGAGGACTGGTGAAGATTTGCAGGGTTCCTTCTACCTGGTAGGGATAAACGAGGCGGGATGTTTGAAGGTTCGTGTCTACTTGAGCAACCATAGGACATTCGTTGAGTAACGGAACAGGCTGAGGAAAGAGGTGCTGGTTGCGTGGCAGCCAGCTACAATATATAGCGTATTTTTTCTAGGTGTTGTTTACTTTAACACTATATGTATGGGATGACCAGAATTTTTTTGGGAAATTCCCGGCTATTTGCCATAGATAGAAAGGAATTGCATCGAGGATAGTTTTTTTTAAACCAAACGTAAATATAGAAATCATATAAAATCGAATTTGTATTAACTAAATTTTAGAAACCATTGATAATTGAAATAAAATGCGTCCCCCAAAACAGATACTAGAAAACCCGCTGCTGCTAAGCCTTTTAGATATTACCTACAATGGAATGCCAATAAGATTTTCCCATTAGGCAGTAACATATAGGATAAATGTCGTCTTGCTGGTAGAATGCGAACTGTCTTGCAAGTTCCCTTCACCAAACACTTCGCGATCGCACGGCAAGACCAGTAGCATGGTAATTTGGCATATTGGGATATTTTTTATGGCTTGGCAGCGTCCTGACAATAGATCGGCAAATCAGGTTCGTCCCCTCGTATTTGAAACCGATTTCACAAAATTTGCGATCGCTTCTGTGTTGACGCGGTGTGGCGATACGCAAGTGCTATGTACGATTAGCATCGAACCGGGAGTTCCTCGATTTTTGGAGGAAACCGGTCAAGGTTGGTTGAGTGCCGAGTATCGCATGCTTCCTGGCGCGACTCCCCAACGCCAAAGGCGAGAGCTGATGAGACTTTCTG
This sequence comes from uncultured Geitlerinema sp., assembly GCA_964477525.1. GTDB lineage: Bacteria > Cyanobacteriota > Cyanobacteriia > Cyanobacteriales > PCC-9228 > PCC-9228. The sequence goes on from CAYZHY010000026.1 coordinate 17,814, forward strand.
GACGCACTCAAGAAATTCAGCGTTTGATTGGACGCAGTTTGCGTGCGGCGCTAGATTTGCAGGCTTTGGGAGAACGTACGGTGCTTGTGGATGCTGATGTGCTGCAAGCGGATGCGGGAACCCGTACAACGGCGATTACTGGCGGTTTTGTGGCTTTGGCCATGGCTATGGAGAAGTTGGTCCAACAAGGGGAACTACAAGCTTCGCCGCTGCGCCACCAAGTGGCTGCTGTATCGGTGGGGTCGATCGAAGAAGAACCATTTTTGGATTTAAATTACCCAGAAGATACGGCGGCGGAAGTGGATTTTAATGTAGTGATGAACGAACGCCAGGAGTTTATTGAGGTGCAGGGAACTGCGGAGTCGGACAGTTTTACCCGCCAGCAGCTCAACCAATTGATGGATTTGGCAGAATCGGGAATTCAAGATTTCTTCGCGTCGCAAAAGGAAGCCATTATCCAAGCGGTGGGAAATTTTCCAATTGCCTAAGGAACTGTTATTTTTGCCTGTAGCAAAGATTTCGATATAAGGAAGGAGGTAGGTTATGAGTGAGAATCCGGCTGGGGTCAAAGACGCAATCGAACAGCGACGCGCCGCTCGCTCTTTTCGCGAAGACCCGATTCCGGAAGAAACGCTGCGGGAAATCTTTCGTTTGGGATTGCGATCGCCTTCTGGGTTCAATCTCCAACCTTGGCGGTTTGTGGTAGTTCGCCATGCCGACAATAAGGCCAAACTCCGCCAATGTGCGTTTGACCAACGACAAGTAACGGAAGCGCCGGTGGTATTGATTTGCTGTGGCACGCGCCGGGTGAAGGAATCGGACTACATTGAGTCAGTGATTGAGCTGGGAAAACAGCTAGACGCGGTCAACGATAAATACGCCGATTACATGCGTTCCATGATTCCCCAATTGTTTGAAGGCGCTCCTTCGTTCGGTTCTGTAGAGGCATGGACAAACCGCCATACCATGCTGGCTGTGGCTCACTTGGCGATCGCGGCCAAGTCTTTGGGGGTGGATAGCTGTCCCATGGAAGGGTTTGTGACGGACCAGGTGAAAGCGGCTTTCCAAATTCCTGAGGAAGTGGATGTTTGCTGTTTGTTGCCGTTGGGATATGCGGCAGAACCCTACAAGCCGTATGGCGGTCGTTTCGATATCGAGCAGGTTTTCTACGGGGAATCTTTTGGCGATCGCTTCCAGTTTTAGCCAAAATCTCAAAAAAGTAGGGGCATTTCGCGAAACGCCCCTACCAGGGGAATGGGAAAAATCAAAACATGGTTTGGTTTTAGAAGTGGTGTTAGCTAGCTGGTGGGATTTCCAAAAATTCTTTAACGTTTCTTAAATAAGTATCCTTGTCTTCCAGCATGGGGAAATGTGCGGTTTTTGGGATAACCAAGTGATATACTTTATCGCTAAAAGAAGCAGCGTGTGCCCCCATTTTAGCTGGAATAATTTTATCGTATTCTCCCGAAACTAGGAGCGTGGGAATGCTAATGCTGGCAAACTCATCTGGCATGGTTTCGGCGGCCTTTTTACTGACGGATGTATAAATGGTGCCGATGGTGGCTTCTTCGTTAGCCATGAGGTAGTCTTCGAGAAAGGCTTGGCTGATGTGGTGCGGTAGAGGACGGTGTAAAAACCGCGATATAAACAAGCGATCGACGTAGGGAATTTTTCGCAGCCAGGTCGGTCGGAATTTGGCGACCAAGGTTCCGGCTTTGTGAAAGGCGGTAAAGATTTTTTCGTCGTATTCAAAAATGCCGCTACAGGTTAAGATGGCTTTTTGGACTGTTCGGTGATAGCGGTTGAGAAACAGGGTGGCAATGGATGCCCCCATGGAGTGGGCGTTGATGTAAACTCGATCTAGATTCAGTTTGTCTAACAGGATGGCTAGGTCGTCGGCATAGGTTTCTAGTTCGTAGTCGAGGTTGGTTTCTTCTGTTAAACGCGATCGCCCAAATCCGCGCAAATCGTACAGCAAACAGTCAAACCATGGGGAAAGTTCCTGCGCTGTGTTTTGCCAGTAACGTGTGGAACCTCCCCATCCATGAAGGAAAACCATGACAGGTTTCTCTGTCGACGACGATGGTTCCCGAATCCATTCGTAATAGTGATCTACGCCGCGAATGTTTATGTAAGACATGGTGCCTACAAGTCACAAATGTTGGTCAAAGTCTACAAACCAAAGATAAAAGGATGAAGTATCCTACGATAGGCTTCATCCTTCTCTAAGAGATCGATGTCATTGTCGTCTTGGTATGTGCTTGCTTTTGGGTTGTTTAAGCCGATTCGGGTGTGGGTAGAGAAGAAGGATGCAGGAGTAGTTCCGATGTGGAGCGTTGTTCTACCATTTCTCGGGTGATGACACAACGGGTTACATCTTTGCGGGAAGGTAGTTCGTACATGACATCCAGCATCAGTTCTTCCACGATACCGCGCAGCGCCCTCGCTCCAGTTTTGCGGCGATAGGCTTCTTGCGCGATCGCGCGAATAGCGTCGTTTTTGAACTCCAACTGCACGTTATCCATTTTCAGCAGTTTTTCATACTGCTTCACCAAAGCATTGCGCGGTTGCGTCAAAATCGAAACCAACGCATCCACATCCAGAGGTTCCACATATCCGACAATGGGAATCCGACCGATAAATTCCGGAACCATTCCATACTTCACCAAATCTTCGGGTTCCACTTGCTTGAGAAGATCGGCCGTGCGTTTTTCTTTTGCCTGACCTTCTCCAGATTGCACGAAGCCCATTGACTTCCTGCCCTGACGCTGTTCGATGACTTTTTCCAAGCCAACAAAAGCACCGCCGCAGACAAACAAGATATTGCTGGTATCGATTTGGATGCAGTCTTGGTAGGGATGCTTGCGCCCGCCTTGGGGGGGTACGTTGGCTACCGTACCTTCCAGCATTTTCAACAGAGCCTGCTGTACGCCTTCTCCGGAAACGTCGCGGGTAATGGAGGGATTTTCGCTTTTGCGGGCAATTTTGTCGATTTCGTCGATATAGATAATGCCCCGTTGCGCTTGTTCCACATCGAAATCAGCCCCCTGAAGCAAGCGCAGCAAGATGTTTTCCACATCTTCTCCCACGTATCCAGCCTCAGTCAGCGTAGTGGCATCGGCCAAAGCAAAGGGCACATCCAGCATTTTTGCCAGCGTTTGTGCCAGCATGGTTTTGCCACATCCGGTGGGGCCTACCAGGAGAATATTCGACTTGTGCAATTCTACGTTATCTTCGGGAGATACTTTCCCTTTCGCTTTGGCGTTGGCAAAGTTGAGGCGTTTGTAATGGTTGTAAACAGCTACAGACAGGATTTTTTTAGCCTCGTGCTGTCCGATTACGTAATCGTCTAGGTAATTTTTAATTTCTTGGGGCTTGGGAATTTGGCTTAGAGAAAGCGGCGATCGCGCCTGCCCTTGTTGCTCCGTCGGTTCCGAATTCGGCGCGGGCGGCGGTGCCGTGGAAGATGAGTCAAATAATTCTTCATCTAAAATTTCGTTGCACAAGTCAACACATTCATCGCAAATGTAGACTCCCGGACCAGCAATCAACTTGCGAACCTGCTCCTGAGACTTGCCACAAAAGGAACATTTCAAATGGGAGTCGTACTTAGACATAAGCTGCCTCTTTTTGGATTGCAGAAGTGGTCTGGTTCACCGAACAAAACAAACGATTGTAGCCGGGATTAGCGATGGGTAATTACTTGGTCGATCAAGCCATATTCGCGAGATTCTTCCGGCGACATAAAGAAATCGCGCTCGGTATCGATTTCAATTTTTTCTAGAGGTTGCCCGGTATGATGGGATAGCAGTTCGTTCAGCGTACGCTTGAGGTACAAAATTTCCCGAGCTTGAATTTCAATGTCTACTGCTTGCCCTTGAGCGCCACCGAGAGGTTGGTGAATCATAATCCGGGAACTAGGCAGAGACATGCGTTTTTCTGGGGCACCACCGGCGAGCAGAAAGGCCCCCATACTCGCTGCCAAACCATAGCAAATGGTTACCACATCGGGCTGAATTTGCTGCATGGTGTCGTAAATCGCCATGCCAGCGGAAACGGAGCCTCCCGGGGAGTTGATATACAGCTGAATATCCTTTTCTGGGTCTTCAGCTTCCAAGTAGAGCAACTGAGCCACAACGGAATCAGCTACCGTATCGTCCACTTGCGTGCCCAAAAAGACGATCCTTTCTCGCAGGAGCCGCGAATAAATATCAAAGGCTCGCTCTCCCATGCCAGATTGTTCCACGACCATGGGAATGACGGTATTTGCCTTGGTGTTGTTGGCATGGGTCGAAGGAACGTCGCTTGGGTTCTCGCTAGTAGGGAAAAAACCAGAATATTGCGATCTAAGCATGTATTTGTTTCTAGAATGGCTACGAAGTTTTCAAGTGCTTTTTTACAGTTGCGCCTACTTAAGGACGCTGTAGGAATTTACGTATACAAGGCCTTTGATACTATTATGCCCTACAACCAAGGGGAAATAGGAACAAATTTGCAAAAAGTATTAACCAACTGCCATCGCTTTCAAATTCGTAAATACCTAGGCACCTGGTTGGTTACCTTCCACACTTTGGCCTGGGGCAGCCCTTGGGAAAACAGCGCCAGCCGATCTTTTCCCATACGAGCAATATTAGGTAGTAGCATCTATGATTGTGCCACATCCCAACTGCCGTCGGGGACCCCTGAGTTTCTTCTTCTAGGAACTCCTACGATCGTATCTCAAACCGGCGCTGTTTGTTTGGGCAGGAAACTGCTTCGAGACTTAGCTCGCTAGGCTTCGTTGGTTTCCGATTCTTTGGTTTGCGCTTCCACTTCTATATCGGTTGGTTGGCTTGGCTCTTGTTGGCTGGGCTCTTGGTTTTGGCTTTCCTCCTGTTGGCTCAAGGTTCCTTCTGGAACGTATTCAACATGGCTGTTTTCTTTCAACCATTCCAGAGCTTTTTCTGTTTGCATTTTTTCCTCTACGTAATCCCGTAGAGCTTGGGGGTCAGGCTGTTCGTCTTGCAGTTGTTGCTTGAGCTTTTCAATTTCCTGTTCGAGCTCGGATTCGTCTAATTCCAACGATTCCCGTTTGGCAATTTCCTGTAAAGCCAAGCTTTGTTTGAGGTTTTCGATCGCTTCTGGGCGCATTTCTTCTTTTAATTTGGGCATGGAATCGCGATCGAGAATTTGCGAAATATCGACGCCATACTGTTCCAGTTGCATCAGCGATTGACGCAACAGAACGTTTTGCTGCCGTTCGATCAGGGTATTGGGCAGGTCTACCTCTACCTGCTCCAACAATTTGGACAGCAGTGCTTGTTCTAGATTGTTGTCTGTGGTTTGCTGGGCCTCTTGTTGATATTGCTCTTCGAGAGACTGGCGCAGTTGGTCCATGGTCTCGAACTCGCTGATTTCCTTGGCTAGGTCATCGTTGAGTTCGGGAAGTTCTTTTTCCTTGAGTTCTTTTAGGGTAATGTGAAATATAGCTTTTTTCCCAGCTAAATTTTCCGCTCCATAGTCTTCGGGAAATTCAACGGTGGTTTCTTTGGTTTCGCCGGGAGTCATTCCCACGACGCTTTCAATGATTTCTGGCAGCAACCGACCTTCGCTCAGTTCTAGTTGAAAATTTTCAGCGCTGCCACCAGGGATTTCTTCGCCGGCTTCTCCCCGATCGGTTTGATAGTATCCTACGTAATCTACAATAGCTACGTCTCCATGCTGGGCTGCCCGTCCTTCTACTGGGACCAAAGTAGCCGCTTCCGCACGTTTTTCTTCGATGGTTTCATCTACTTTTTGCGGGTCGTAGCTTGCCTCTTCCACTTGTACGTGGAGGTCGCGGTATTGATTTAGCTCAACTTCCGGCTGCACGTCGGCGGCTACGGAAAAGCTAAAGGCTTCTCCTGGTTTGTAGGCAGCCATCAAATCTTCGTAGGAAGAGCGTAATTGAAATTCTCCAATTCGGGGGATGGATTCTACCGACTCTTCTTGAGCTGCCTCTTTTAAAGCTTTGTCGATGAGTTCTTCCAGGGCAGCGGCTCGAATCCGACTGGGTCCCAGTTGTTGAATTAAAATTTGACGTGGTACTTTCCCTTTGCGAAACCCAGGAATATTCGCAGAACGCTTCAGTTGGTTAACCGTGTCTTCGTAAACCTGCTTGGACATTTCTGGGGGAACTTCAATTTCTAAGCCGATTTGGCTGCCTGGCAGTTTTTCCTGGGTAACTTTCATAAGCTTTGGCTACTAGCTCCTACACGAAATCTCTATTTTGACTGTTGTTTCTATCCAGAACCGAGGTAACCAACCAGCTACGCAGTCTCGTAGAACGTAGCTTTGTCGGTCATCTAAAGGTTTTAGCACCAAGGTTCCGTTCGTTCAACTGCACGGTAGCAGGATCCGAATAAGCAGCTGGTGGGTGGTGTCGTTCCCTGGTTCTGGAACTATGGGCAGATCCCCTTTCAAACCGGAACGACGAAAGGAACCTGGAACTCCGGCGAGTTCCTGTGCCCATCGCTACCAAAAAAGCGATCGCTCACCTCACCCATGGACTCTATCCTATCGCGACGCAGTCCTAACGCCAAATGCTAGCCTACAATGGAGATCTGTTTTTGACGAGCACTTTCCACCACCTTTGGACTGTTGGAGAAAGCCATGGTGGTGATTTCTGGCGCGATCGCTGCCGGTTTTTAGCGTGGCACTGGATTCGGGAAACCTTCAATCCCGCGCTGTTTACGGTTATTTTATCATTGTTAGCTGGCTCTGGCGGTGGCCTTCTGCTGGACCGATGGCCAAAAACTTGGCAGAATGGCTGCAAACCGGTAAACTTTCCATAAAATCTGTTCCTGCTCGTACTTCCTTATGTACGAAGTTGGTCAAAATCCGCTAGTATGGTTAAAATTGCAGCAGTAAGGAAAAATTTTTCTCGTTCTTTCCTAGCAACTCTATAGCGATTTCATGGAAATCGCAAATATTTTGAGGAAAGAACGAACGGCCGGCGACCCCCTAGCTGGGTTTCCAATTTTGACGTTTGGTGCCAAGTCGCTATAGATAAAAAACCATAGAAACATCAATAATTCAATTGTTCTAATTTTTCTTCGATCCAGAGCAATTTCCATTAAAATAATTGCGTCTTAACCTTTATAATCTTTTGGTTATATCCAAATATTTATCCAGTACGGTCGCCAGCCAATTTTATAAAAATTCGTTGTTTTAGTGTAAAGAAAGTATTGAGGAGGAGTTGATTTGCCAGCATCTTATAACGTAGCCATTTTAGGAGCCACCGGTGCCGTAGGAACGGAGTTACTAGCCCTTTTGGAAAACTGCGAGATGCCAGTAGCCAACTTGAAGCTGCTGGCATCTGAGCGTTCGGCTGGTCGTTCCTTGATGTTTCGTGGGGAAAAACTTTACGTAGAAGCCGTGGCCGAACATTCTTTCCAAAATGTAGATTTGGTGTTGGCTTCTGCGGGGAGTTCGCAAGCCAAATATTGGGCCCCGAAAGCTATAGAATCCGGTGCGGTGGTGGTTGATAATTCCAGTGCCTTTCGGATGGATCCGCAGGTGCCGTTGATTGTTCCGGAAGTCAATCCCCAAGCGGCGGCCCAACACCAGGGATTGATTGCCAACCCCAATTGTACGACGATTTTGATGGCCTTGGCAGTGCATCCTTTGCATCAAGTACAGCCCATACAGCGTTTGGTGGCTGCTACCTATCAATCAGCCAGCGGGGCCGGTGCCAGGGCTATGGAAGAGCTCAAACGACAGTCGCAAGCCATTCTCGACCAGGAAACCCCGCCAACACAAGAGTTTCCTTATCCTTTAGCGTTTAATGTCTTTCCCCACAACTCCGATTTGGACGAGCATGGGTACTGTAACGAAGAAATGAAAATGGTCAACGAAACCCGCAAGATTTTTGGTACGCCCAATCTGCGGATTACGACCACTTGTATTCGGGTGCCAGTCTTGCGCGCGCACTCAGAAAGCATTAATTTAGAGTTTGCCGAACCGTTTCCCGTAGAAAAAGCTCGCGAGGTATTAAGCCAAGCACCAGGCGTTCAAGTGGTGGAAGATTGGCAAGCGAATTACTTTCCTATGCCTATTGATGCCAGTGGGCAGGATGATGTACTGGTGGGGCGAATTCGTCAAGATATTTCCCATCCTTGCGGTTTGGAACTATGGTTGTCTGGCGATCAATTGCGCAAAGGAGCAGCTTTGAATGCCGTTCAGATTGCGCAATTACTAATTGCCCAAGGTCTGGTTAAGTAGGTAGGATGCCAGGGCAAACAGAAACCATCTATTTTTTTAGCATGCATAGAATTGGGGTTTTGTCAAGAAAAAGAACGACAAAAACCAGTTATTTGGCGAGATTAGGAGGAGCATAGATTAGGGTGGCACATTTTGGACGTGTTTTAACGGCAATGGTAACGCCGTTTCGCGAAGACGGCAGCGTTAATTATGAGTTGGCCGAAAAGTTAGCGGTCCATTTGGCGGAACAAGGAACCGATACCTTGGTGGTCTGCGGTACCACTGGAGAATCGCCAACGCTAACTTGGGAAGAAGAATACGAACTATTTCGCGCGATCGCCCAAGCGGTATCTGGGAAAGCCAAAGTCATGGCAGGCACCGGCTCGAACTCCACGGCTGAGGCGATCGCGGCTACGCAAAAAGCCGCTAAACTGAAGCTAGACGGTACGCTACAGGTGGTCCCCTACTACAACAAACCTCCCCAGGAGGGGTTGTACCAGCACTTGCGCGCGATCGCCCAAGCCAGCCCCGACCTACCCATGATGCTGTACAACATTCCCGGACGTACGGGGCGCAATATGCTCCCGGAAACCATGGCGCGGCTGGCGGAAATCCCCAATATTATCGCCGTGAAAGAAGCCAGCGGGAACTTAGACCAAGTCAGCGAAATTCGGCGGTTGACCCCTTCCGACTTTGCCATTTACTCGGGAGAAGATTCCCTGACCCTACCGTTGCTTTCTGTCGGGGGCAGCGGCGTGGTCAGCGTTGCCAGCCATTTGGTGGGCGATCGCCTGCAAGAAACGATCGCCAACTTCGAAAACGGGAACCCTCAAAAAGCTTTGCAAGGGCACTTAGACCTAATGCCTCTATTTAAAGCCTTGTTTGCGACCACCAATCCTATTCCCGTCAAAACCGCTTTGCAATTGCAAGGATGGGAAGTCGGTTCCCCGCGCCTACCTTTGTGCGAACCAGATGAAGAAGTCGTCACTACCCTCAAAAGGGTCATGACCAATTTAGGCCTGTTGTAAAGGCATCTAGAAAAAACTTCCTAATGTTGTCGGTTCGGGATACAGCCAATGCAGCATCTTGGCGGTAGCGTCAAGTGGAATCCGGCGTTGTGCTTTTCCCAAACCGTTTTTAGATTTTATTGATGCTTGTAGCCTGGTGTGCCCTCGCAACAGCCACCATTTCCCATCCTGGGAAATTGCCTATAGAAATGGCATTTAGGCTAATTACTCACAGAAATTAAACTTATCAACCAACCTGTCTGTATCTAAAAAAGGAGTAGTAACCAAATGAACCAAAACAGCAAGAACGAAAAAAACCCTCAACCCATTAAAAACAAAAAGAAAACCAAAAACAATTCTCCCCAAAACAAAAACAATGCTTCCAAGCTCAAAATTATTCCTTTAGGGGGATTGCACGAAATTGGCAAAAATACCTGCATCTTTGAATATGAAGATGAAATGTTTTTGCTCGATGCCGGATTGGCTTTTCCCACCGATTCCATGCATGGTGTCAACATCGTTCTGCCGGACATGACTTATTTGCGAAAGAACAGCCACAAACTCAAAGGCATGATTGTCACCCACGGTCACGAAGACCATATCGGTGGGATTCCCTTCCATCTCAAACAAGTAGAAATTCCTATTATTTACGGTCCGCGCCTAGCCATGGCCCTGCTGGGGTCCAAACTAGAAGAAGCCGGCGTTAGCGATCGCACCCAACTACAAACCGTCGGTTCCCGAGAACAAGTCAAACTGGGGCGCCACTTTACTATCGAATTCATCCGCAACACCCACTCCATGGCCGACAGCTTTACCGTCGCCATCACCACTCCCGTAGGTGTTGTTATCCATTCCGGAGACTTCAAAATCGACCATACTCCCGTTGACGGGGAACGGTTCGACCTGCAAAGGCTAGCGGAATACGGCGAAAAAGGCGTCCACTGTCTAATTAGCGATTCTACCAACGCCGAAGCCCCGGGCTTTACCCCTTCCGAAATGTCTGTCTATTCCAACTTAGACCGCGTTTTTGCCCAAGCGCCGGGGCGGATTTTGGTCACTACCTTCGCCTCCTCCGTACACCGGGTAAACATCATCCTGCAACTCGCCGAAAAACAGGGTAGGGTTGTCTCCCTGGTGGGTCGTTCCATGATGAACGTCATCGCCCATGCCCGCAACTTAGGCTATATCAAATGTTCCGATAGCCTGTTCCAACCCCTACACGCCATCAAGAAACTACCGCCAGAAAAAGTTCTCATTCTGACTACCGGTTCCCAAGGCGAACCCCTCGCCGCTTTAACCCGGATTGCCAACGGCGAACACCGGCAACTTGCCATCCAAGAAAACGACACCGTCGTCTTTTCTGCCAATCCCATCCCTGGTAACACCATCGCCGTGGTCAACACCATTGACAAATTAATGATGAAAGGTGCCAATGTCGTTTACGGCAAGCATCAAGGCATTCACGTTTCCGGTCACGGCTGCCAGGAAGACCAAAAATTGATGTTGGCGTTGACGCAACCTAAGTTTTTCCTCCCCGTACACGGAGAACATCGGATGCTGGTCAAACATGCCGAAACCGGCCACAAAATGGGCATTCCCAAAGAAAACACGCTGGTGGTACGCAACGGCGATGTTGTTGGTTTGAGTCGCGACCAAATTGAAATTGTGGACCAAGTTTCTTCAGGCATCGAATTGGTAGACTCTTCCCGTACGGGCATGGTCCACGACGATATTCTGGCCGAACGCCAGCGCCTGGCACAAGATGGTGTGGTTACCGTCTCCACCGTTATCAGCGACAAAGGCAAAATGGTGGGCAACTCCCAAGTACACGTTCGCGGCGTAGTCACTTCTGTAGAAACCACCCTGTTACAGAAACTCATCGAACGAACCATTTACGATATCTTAAACGAACGTTGGTCCGAGTTCGTGCAATCCGGCAAAAAAGACGGAGAATCTGTCAATTGGGATGGACTGCGCGAGTGTTTGGAACAAGCGCTGGGTCGCTTGTTGCGTCGGGAGTTGCAAAGCAATCCCTTGTTGATTTTCATGATGGATTCCGTCAGCGATTCGCCCACCCGTTCTACTCGTCGCCGGCGCAGTAGTGCTACCAAAGTGGCTTCCTAGTCCTTAGGGGGGCAACCACGGGAGGTTGCCCCGACCAAGATTGGTGGTTTTGACCCACCAGTCAGGGGACAGAATCTTAAAATTTTCTAAGCAAGCATACTCCCCCCCCACATGGGGATCGCCCACTTGCCGGGAGGATCCCCATTTTTTCTGGGCTTTTACAATAAATAAAATTTATATAATGAATTTTGTCTGTTTGTGCAATTCAATCGAAGAATCGGTTAAAACACTGGAAAACTGTATGGTTATTGTTTTATACCGGAAAAGGGAATCCAGGTAGTCCTCGATGGGAATTTTACGAACCGCCGCTTTGAAACATAAATTCCCACCTACAAATTCCCGACATCATTTCCATTTCATAGGAAGACAAATAATGAGTGTATTGGACCGTCCTTCGCGAAATATGGCTCTATTGAGTTGGATTGAAACAAGAACAACAGACGTATTGACACAGGAACCTGCTCAGCCAAAAACCAAACGCAAGACTTTTGATCTGTTACAGCCACTGCGAACCTGGCTCGATCGCATTCAGATCGACAACGCCAAGCAAGCTCGTTTCCTCGGTAAAATCATTCCAGCCCAATGTCCCTTTGAAAGGGATATCAAGCTGGGCAACCGCACTCTATTCCACATTCCGCCTTTGTGCAAACTCAATCCCCTGTACGAAGAAGTGGTAGCATTGCGTTTTCGTGCTTTATGTTTCCTAGCCGATGAGTGTGGTGAAGATATTAGCGAATTTTGTTAAGTTTGGTTGCTTTTCACCCACCTCACTAACACCTCCCAACAGGCCCTAAAAAAGGGGCGAACGTACTTCGCCCCTTCTGCTTATCTGTTTATCTTGAAATAGAATTAAAAAAACGCATCTAAATCGATCGCTTGGGAACCACCCTCGTATAGTTGCAACAAAAGCTGTCCTAATTGCCGCCAAACCAACAGTCCGCTCAATACAGTTAGCACGGTAGATACTACTAAAGTCAAAGGCAAGGGCAACCCAAAAATCGACAAACCAGCAGCCAAAAACAGGGCAATGCCGGCTACAATTCCCAAAAAAGGAATCAACAACCGGATATCGCGAAATTTTTGGGCAATTTGTTTGGGTTGGCTATTAGCCCATTTGCTAACAATTTGCTTGAGAGTGGCTTCAAAAGCTTTACCAGAGGCTAAACCAATTAGCAAGCCGGCAGCCAATAAAAAATAGGGTGGGTTTGCGTACATCAAGGGATCGATACTCCGTATTTGAACAATAAAGGTTTACAGCGTCAACAACTGCCTATCGATTTTCGGACAAGGAAGAACCATCTACCCCATCGGTAGAACGAGAAATAGCTGCTGGGGAAAGCTCTGTTAGCGTTCCCAAAGCCACATCAAACAAACGGGCAGGTTGCAAATCGGCTTTGATTAAATTCCAAATCCGTTGTACTTCTTCCGTATGCAAGCGATCGTCTTCTGTCAAAGCCCAAATCAAACGCTGGCGTAAAAAGGTTCCTTCCTCAGACATGAGATATTGCAAAGCTAGTTGCGCTGTAGGTAGGATATCAAAATCTTCGTCCCGGCGAGCCAAGGCAATTAAGTTTTCTAGACGATGCCATTGAAACTTACCGTCTTTAAACAAAATTTCCACCAAACGGCGACGCAATTCGGCGGTTTCGCCAGTCAGCAACCGTTTGGCAATGTAGGGAAAGCCCATTTCTACCAATCTAAACTCGGGGTTAATGCTCATCGCTAACCCTTCTTGCGTAACTACCGAACGAATAATCAAGGCAAAACTGGCAGGTATTCGGAAGGGATAGTCGTACATAATATCCGAGAAGCGATCGGTAACGGTTTTAATGTTGAAATCCCGTACTCGCTCGCCGATAATATCCCCCAAAATCTTTTCCAAGGCCGGTATGATGGGGTTAATATCAGTTCCCGGAGCTAAAAACCCTAATTTGACAAAGGTTTCGGCTAAATCTTCGTAGTCTCTGTTGACCAAATGAACCAAAGCATCCACGATGGTTTCTTTACTGTATTGGTCCAGTTGGTCCATCATGCCAAAATCAATGTAGGCAATACGCCCATCGGACATAACAAACAGATTGCCTGGATGGGGATCGGCATGGAAAAAGCCATGTTCCAGTAGCTGCTGCAAACCAGCTTCTACGGCATCTTGGATAAACTGGTTGATATCAACGTTGGCAGCAATGAGACTGGAAGCGCCGTTGAGTTTGTAGCCTTGAATCCACTCTAGGGTTAAAACTCGTTGGCTGGTGTAGTCCCAATAAATCCGGGGAACTTTGACGTTGGGATTATCTCTGAAATTATAAGCAAATTTTTCGGCGTTTTTACCTTCGTTAATATAGTCGATTTCTTCAAAAAGCTTGATGCCAAATTCATCAACAATGAGGGTCAAGTCATGTCCCAAATTAACCGGTAGCCAGGGAGATAACCATTGAACGCCCCATCGAATTAGGTACAGATCCAAGGTCAGGATGGGCAGCAGATGGGGACGCTGGACTTTAACAGCTACTTCGTCGCCGTTGTGCAAGCGCCCGCGATAGACCTGCCCCAAACTAGCGGCGGCTATGGGATTTTCGGAGAGGGATACGAAAATGGTTTCTGGATGGTATCCCAGTTCTTGGTGGATGATGCTAATGGCAGTTTCGTTATCGAAGGGAGGCAGTTGGTCTTGCAACTTGACCAATTCCTCTACAAAGTCTTTGCGAGCCAAATCTGGACGTGTAGAAAGGGCTTGCCCTACTTTGATGTAGGTGGGTCCCAGTTTGGTGAGAATGCGGCGCAACTGTTCTGCTCGTTGGGGCGTATGGGTTTGTTTGCGCCACCGATCCCAAAGCAGTCCTAGTACAAAGCCAATGAAGGACCAAATAACTTCCAGGGCGCGAGATAATACTTTTAGGGGACGACGGCGATAGTATTGCGCGATCGCTTCGGGATCGTAGGTTTTTAGCTGTTCGATGGAATGTTCGTTCACACTAATATTCGGCCTCTCAATCCAATAACAATAAAGAAAATAGATAGTATGCTTCCACTACCTCGGTAGTTGGGGGAGAAAAAATATACGAGTGTTGAGCAAATATATGGGTTGTCAATTCTTAGTATACAAAACTACAAACTTTACGAGTCCTCAATTTTTTTAAAGATTTTTAGCAAAATGGGGATTCCTCGATTGGTCTGCGTTCCAAACCTCCCTTCAGTCGTGGTTTAAAGAAATGTTGTATTTTTAATAAAGAAAAATTACGATCCATAAAGTTTTATTTTTATGCGTTTCTATGAATAGGTGTCAAGCAATCCTGCAAAGCACAAACCGTTTTTTCCTGCTGTGCGAAGGTCATTTCTGGAAAAATCGGCAAAGATAAAACGCTCTTAGCTGCCGATTCAGCAACGGGGAAGCAACCGGGTGCGTATCCCAAAGATTGGTAGACTGGTTGTAAATGTAAAGGAATGGGATAATAAACCATCGTAACGATACCGGCAGCTTGTAACTGTTGGCAAATGCGATCGCGAAATTCGCTACTATAGCTGGAACCATCCCAAACGCGAATGGTGTATTGATTCCAAACGCCACATCCGTCAGACAATTCTTGAGGCAAAATCACCGCAGGTTGGTTGGCTGGCATAGCTTCCCATAGTTCGTTAACCACCAACATGGTTTTACCACGGTCCTTTTGCAGCAAATCCTGATAGTTCGCTTTTAGTTCCCGCCGCCGTTGGTTCCAAGTATCCAAATAGCGAAGTTTAATATTTAAAATCGCCGCTTGAATGGCATCGAGGCGGCTGTTGGTACCGGTCACTTCGTGGTAGTAGCGACAACGGCTGCCATGTTCTTTCAACATGCGCACTTTGGTAGCGAGGTCGGGGTTGTTGGTTACCATGGCACCACCGTCGCCGCAAGCGCCTAAATTTTTGGTGGGGAAAAAGCTAAAACAGCCGATATCGCCGATACTGCCGCATTTTTTTCCACCCCAGGTAGCACCAGTTGCCTGGGCACAATCTTCGATAACAGATAAATTATAGGTCGTTGCGATCGCATTGATAGCGCTCATATCTACCGGCTGTCCGAACAAATGCACCGGTAAAATGGCCTTGGTGCGATCGCCAATTGCCTTTTCAATCCCTTGCGGATCTAAATTCAACGTACGAGGATCGATATCCACAAAAACCGGCGTTGCGCCGACCATAGCAATGGCTTCTGCAGTCGCAATAAACGTAAAAGGCGTCGTAATCACCTCATCGCCAGGACCAATTTCCAACGCCTTTAACGCCAAAAACAGCGCATCCGTACCGGAATTGCAGGCAACGCACGCCGACACGCCATGGTAAGCCGCAAATTGTGCTTCAAACTCGCTTACCGGCGTACCACCAATGTAGCGTCCCGATGCCAGTACGTCAGCCACGGCTTGGGCAGCTTCTGCCTTAATGGTTTCGTATTGCTGCGCCAAATCCAGGGGGGGAATTTTATCCACGCTTGAAACCCAAAATCGGAAAAATTTGCCATTCTTCTCTAGAATATAATTTCTCTGGCTTGTATGGGAAAACAATTCTGAAGCTAAATGACAATGCCTACCAAAACCCGCGATAAACTAGAAGACGGAGAAATCAGGTAATAGCTAACCGATGACCGGCACGCAAACAGAATTCTCTCCTTTAAGAAAAGACAGCCAACGCTTGGAAAGCCGTTTGCGGGAAATTCCGCCAGTTCCCGGCGTGTATATCATGCGGGATGGGGAAAATCGCATTCTGTATATTGGCAAATCCAAAAAATTGCGATCGCGGGTCCGTTCCTATTTTAACCAATCCCAACAATTAAGCGATCGTATCCAACTCATGGTGCGCCAAGTTGCCGACATCGAATTTATCGTCACCGATACCGAAGAAGAATCGCTGATTTTAGAAGCGAACCTAATCAAACAGCACCAACCTTATTTCAACGTTTTATTAAAAGACGACAAAAAATATCCCTATTTGTGCATTACCTGGTCGGAAACTTACCCCCGCATTTTCGCCACCCGCAAGCGACGCCGGCAAAATCCCCAAGACCGCTACTACGGACCCTATGTCGATGCCAACCAACTCTACAGTACCCTAAACCTCTTAAAACGAATTTTTCCCCTGCGCCAACGTCCCAAACCTTTATTTAAAGACCGTCCTTGCCTCAACTACGACATTGGCAGATGTCCTGGCGTATGCCAACAGTTAATTTCCCCGTCGGAATATCGAGAAATCGTGCAAAAAGTGGCAATGGTCTTCCAGGGGAGAACCGAAGAATTGGTTAACAACTTGCAAAAACAGATGGAAGAAGCAGCAGTGGCCCAAAATTTTGAAGTAGCGGCGCGGCTGCGGGACCAAATTCGCGGTTTGCAAAAACTAGGGGTAGACCGTAAGGTTACTTTACCAGATGACCGGGTTTCGCGGGATGCGATCGCGATTGCCAGCGACGACCAACGCGCCTGCATTCAATTATTCCAGTTTCGCGCCGGACAATTGGTAGGACGTTTGGGATTTTTGGCGGATGCTGGGGAAGCTGGGGAAATTTGTTCGCGGGTTCTCTCGGAACACTACCGCGATGTGGATGCGGTGGAAATTCCTACGGAAATTGTGGTGGAAATGGATTTGCCAGACCGGGAAATGCTAGCGGCATGGTTGGGTAGCCGCAAAGGCAAGCAAGTATCGATTGTGGTTCCCCAGCGGCAAGTGAGAAATAACGGGAACAATCGCGGGTCGGTTTTGGCCATGGTGAAGCAAAATGCGGAATACGAACTGCAACGGCTGCAACGAATGAGCGATCGCAATACGGCCGCCTTGCAAGACGTAGCCGAAATCTTAGATTTGCCAAAAGTTCCCCATCGCATCGAAGGTTACGATATTTCCCACGTTCAAGGATCCGATGCCGTAGCCTCGCGGGTGGTCTTTCTCGATGGTTTGCCAGCCAACCAGCAGTACCGCCACTATAAAATTAAAAATCCCAACGTACAAGCGGGTCATTCCGATGATTTTGCCAGTATGGCGGAAGTAATCCAACGGCGGTTTCGCCAGTATCAAGATATGGATGTGGAAATGTCGCATCCGGATGATTTTCCCGATTTGGTGTTGATTGATGGCGGCAAAGGTCAGCTATCGGCGGCAGTGGAAACGTTGCAGCAGATGAATTTACTGCAACACCTGCACGTTGTGGGGTTGGCGAAGCAGCGGGAGGAAATATTTTTGCCAGGGGAATCCCTACCGTTGGAAACGGATGCCGAACAACCGGGAGTACAGCTATTGCGGCGTTTGCGGGATGAGGCGCATCGGTTTGCGGTGAGTTTCCATCGCAGCCGTCGGGACAAACGTATGAAGCGATCGCTTTTAGAAGATATTCCCGGCTTAGGCTTTCAACGTCAAAAACAACTTTTGGCTCATTTTCGTTCGGTGGACTACATTCGCATAGCCACGCAAGAACAACTTGCAGAAGCGCCAGGCATTGGAGCCCATTTGGCAAAACAAATTTACGATTATTTTCATCCCGACGCTTCTTAACTTTCCGGTTATTTCTCGTTTTCCCAGGGAAATAGCCTGGCTGGCAGGAGGCGGACCAATTCTTGACCCAATCGCTGGTACAGGAACATATCCCGGGAATGGATTTTGGCATAGCCGGTACCTCCGGGTCGCAGTCGGTCTTCTCCTTGGGGATTTTCTACAATGACCTGTACGGGAACGACTCGCTTTTGGGTTTCTTTGTCAGTGGTGACTTCTTTGCCGATGGCGTGAACTTCAGCGGGGTAGGGGTCAAGTTTGTCTTGTTTGGAACGGAAGCTAACGGATTTGCCTGCTTCCACAAATTGGATATCTTCTTGGCGGATTTTGACGTTGGCGACCAGTTGTTGGAGGTTGGCGATTTTCATCAAAGCGGTGGGTTTGGAAGAGTTGGGTTCGATTAAATCTCCTTCTCGCAAATCCAAGTTGCCGTCTGCTAAAACTGTGCCGGTGATGGGAGCGCGTATGGTAAGATGCTCTCGTTTGGATTCCCAACGCTGGATTTTTTGTTTTAAGTCGGCGATGACTTGCTGTTGCGCTTGGATATCGCTTTCGGATATATCTATTTGGGTGGCGGCAATTTCGGTTCGATCGAGGTTCAACTGGGTTTCTTGTTTGAGGTCGTGAACGCGGTCTTGCAGTTCTTTTTGGAGAATGGCAATTCTGTCTTGTTTGCTTTGAATGCGGGTTTGAATTTTTTCCCGCTCTAGCTTCATATCGCTTAACATTTGGTCGGAGATAGCACCTGCTTGAGCGACTTTTTCAAACTTGCGGATTTTTTGGTTGACTTGTTCTAATTGTGTTTGCAAGCCTTGGATTTCGCCGCGCAATTGCTCAATTTCGGGGGTTACTTTTCCTTGTTGGAGTTGCTGCAACCGTTGCTGGCGTCGTTGGAATTTGGCTTGACGTTCTTGCAAGCGCGCTTGTGCTCTTTCCAATTCGGCTTGCGCTTGTTGTTTTTGTTGTTGCCTTTTAGTTCGCAGCTCCGCTAATTTTTGTTTTTCATTTTTGAATCTACTTTGTAGCTCGTCAATTTTGTTTTCTAAGGCTGGACTGCGGAATTCTACTAATTTATCACCTTTTTTAACGCGATCGCCACTGCGAACGTGAATTTTATCGATAAAGGCAGGCAGGGAAAGCTGAGTGCGTATGGTTTCCCGCGCGCCGGCTTTGGTAGTGAGTTCGGTAAAACCGCCAACGCGATATGGCATGGGGATAAAGCCAACGGCGGTGACGGCACCGGCAATTAATCCTAGGATACCCAAACGGCGTAAGAGTTTGTTAGGAGATTGGGCGCGATCGCTTTTTTCTTGGGTTTTTTCTTGAGTTTGAGGATTGTCGGTGGTTGTTGGCGCAGAAGTCGTTGCTGTATCGGTTTCGGTTTTGGTTTGGGGGTTGGGTTTGGTGGAAGTGGTGTTGGAGTGACTCATGGTATCTTTCGGGTTGCTGGTTTGCGCGTTCTTGGTTTGGGAAGAGGAAGCGAAGGGATTGGGGGCAAAGTAATATAATGCCCATAGGGAAATTAAAATGAGGGTCCAGGTGGGAATCTCGGTGAGACTCCAAGTAAGGATGCGACCAAATAAGAAGCCAAAGACAGAAAAGATATAAAGCAAGCAAAGGGGTGCGTATAAGGTGAGGGGCAGCCAGCAGTTGCTTGGTTCTTGGGGAGCTTTCAGTTGCAGCAGGCGACCGTAAAATTGGAACGATCGCGGACGCAGGTTGTTAATCCCGGCGATAATGGTAGCGAGGTAGTAGCCGTCAAATTTGGCCAGGGGATTGAGGTTGAGGGCAACAGTAAATAAAGAGGCAAATACAAGTAAGATACCAAGCGATCGCGGCCAGGTGTCTTCGGCGGAGAACTGCCAAATGGCGATGGCTAAGGCAGCGGTGGTGAACTGTACCAAAACTCCTGCTCCCACCACCAACAAACGCTTCCAGCGGGAGAGGTGGTAAGAATCGGTGGTATTGGTATAAGCCGCTGGCATCATGATAATCATCATCAGTCCCATTTCAGGAACGATGCCGCCGAAGTGTTTTAGGGTAAAGGCGTGACCGAGTTCGTGTAAGGTCACCACCAACATAGCTAATAGAGCAAAAGGAATAACCAGCCACAGTCCGTATAAGTTCCACAGTTCGCCGGTTTCTAGCATCAATTGCCCTTTTTTGTCCAAACCAATTGCCAGGCTGTAGCCCAAAAAAGCCAGTAAGAGAAAAGCAAAAGGGCGGGTCCAAATCCAGCGAAAAAGATCCACATGGCGCGATAGCCAGGAATCGGGGTTAAACAGGGGTTTGCGGAAAAATAATAGGTGGAGAGGGGTGAATTTGCCGCGACTGGGTTTTTGCGGCTGGGTTCCCTCTAGCATCCCCGTACTGGAGAGTTGTTTGAGTAAATTTTGCAGTTCGGGTTTGCCAATTTGATGCCGGCGGTAAATTTGTTGGGGAGAATATTTTCCCAAGTCATCAATGACCGCTTTGGCGCGTTGGTTGGCTTGGAAGTAAGTAACGTTTTCCGGGTTGCGCAACAGCCAAACCCCATCCCGCCGAATCCAACGAACGCATGATTTGAGTTGGGGTCCATCGGCTGCGGCGGTGGGAGAAGGCATATTGGGAATTTCGATGATGCCGCGTTCGGTGAGTTTGGCTAATAGTTGTTGGAGAAAATCGGGGGGAAGTTCTTTGTTTTGTTTTTGCTGGCAAAGCTGATGGATTTTGGCAACGGTGTATTGCCCGGTAAAGTGCTGTAATGCGCAAGCTTCATCGGCGTTGAGAATAAGTTGTTCGGAAGAGGTACGGGATTGGAGAACGTAGCGATCGCTGTTTTTTACCCGTGCGATCGCCCAATGGCTGCGCAAATCCGGGCAAACCCAGTCAGGTTCGATATCGATCGTAGAAGAAGTGGCCATACTCGTATGTTTTTGGTAGATGCCCGATTCAACTATATACCAGTTAATTTTCCATTGGCAAATGCCACCTCCCAGACTGTCAATTCCCTATTTTTCTAGGATTTTTCTGGTAATTTGCCTCTCCATATCTCCGTATATTTGACGATATTTTACACAAAATTTAAAAAAAGGAGATTCGATTTCAGCGATTATACTGAATTTTCAAAATTTTTCCAAATTTTCCGTAAAAAGGGTGGACATCA